>CAZZYR010000294.1:0-3818 GCA_964658235.1 uncultured Acetobacteraceae bacterium
CGCCATAGGACTGCGCAGCGGGATATCGAACAGCAGATCGTGGAACGCCTGCCGCAGAACGGATTTGCCGGCGCCGTTTGGTGCCACCACCAGGTTGATCCGCCCCGGCTCGGCAGCGAACTCCAGCTCCGCGCGATCGAAGCAGCCATATTTCTCAATGCACAGCCGGGTCAGCCGCATCAGCCGCGCGCCAGCTCGGCCAGCAGCAGCGCGCGCGCCTGCTCCAGGATGGAATCGGGTATCACGCCGTCCCGGATCGCCCGCGCCGGATGATCCGCCTCCACGGCTCCCTCGCCACCACGGCGCAAAAGATCATCGGCCAGGCCCTGCAAGCCGGCCGGCTCCATCGGCGCATCCAGCGCACGGATCAGCGCGCCGGCCGGGCCCGGCTGGTCTCGCATCGCGGCCACATCCACCGCCGGGCCGGTCGCCACCCGCACATCCTCGATCCACAATGTCTCAGTATCGGCCTCCATCTGTGCCGCCGCGCGTACTTTCTCACGCAGCGCTTCCGGCGCGCGCATCAGGTTGGCATGCAGTGCGCTGGCGCCGGTCAACGTGACGCGCACAGCCAGCAGACGGTCCTCCGCCTCCAGCGCGGCGGCGCCTACCAGCGTCGTCACACGTGCCAACAACGCCGCTTCATCCGCCGCCCCGCTCACGTCCACCACCAGCCGCCGCCAGCGCACCACATCCAGCGGCACGAACTCCGGCTCTCCCGCCACCCGGCCGTCCCGCACCGTCACGATCAGCGCGCCCTTGGCGTGCTCCTCCTTCACGTGCCGGCCCTGCAGATTGCCGGGAAACACCACCCAGGGATCGCGGCAGAGCGTCTGGCGCGCATGCACATGGCCCAGCGCCCAATAATCGTAGTCCCGCCGCTCCAGATCCCCCACCGTGCACGGCGCGTAATTGTCGTGGCCGCCCACGCCGCACGCCGTATGCAGCAGCCCGATATTGAACAGCCCGTCCACGGGCGCCGGATAGGATGCCGCCAGATTTTCCGTTACTGCGCGGGTCGCAAAACTCTGCCCGTGCACCGCCACAGGTGCGCGCGTCAGCAGCCGTGTCTCAGCCTGATCGGCACGCAGCATGCCAGGCACAGGCAACTTGCGGGACAGCACGCTCTCCGCATCATGGTTGCCGCTGATGGCAATGACCTCAATCCCCGCGCGCGTCAGCCTCGTCAGTTGCTGCACCAGGAATTGCCCGGTGCGCCAATCCTTCGCGTCGCCATCGTAGAGGTCGCCGGCGAGCAGCACGAACGCCACCTCGCGCGCCAACGCGAGATCCACAAGGGCGGCCAAGGCCAGGCGGGAGGCAAGGCGAATCCGTTCCGTCGGCGCGTTTGCATCCAGGCCCAGCAAGGGACTGTCCAGATGGATATCGGCGGCGTGGAGGAAGGTGAAATTGGGCAAATGAAAAGCTCCAGAGGCAAGGCCTTCTTTTTTGAAAAAAAGAAGCAAAAAACTTTTGTCAGTGCTGTCGCGGACTAAATGGATAAAAGTTTTTTGGTTCTTTTTTTCAAAAAAGAACTGCTTACTCCACCTCCGGACGCCTTACTCTACGCTGCAACCACGCCACCCCCAGCAGATCGAAAATCCCCACCCACAGCCTATCGAACGTCCCATACTTGCTCGCCCCGCGCGTCCGCGCCCGATGCCCCACCGGCACGGACACCACCTGTCCCCCGCCGCGGATGAACAGCGCCGGCAGAAATCGGTGCATGTGATCGAACACAGGCAGCTCCGCGAAATCCGCCCGCCGGAACACCTTCAGCCCGCATCCCGTGTCCGGCGTCGCATCCCCCAGCAGCCAAGCCCGTACCGCGTTGGCCGCGCGCGACGATAGGCGCTTCACCCGGCTGTCCTGCCGACGGGTGCGATGTCCGGCCACCAGCGTCATCGCGGGCGCTGACCGTGCGCGCGCCAGCAGGGCGGGAATGTCCGCCGGATCGTTCTGGCCGTCGCCGTCCAGCGTGGCGATCCAGGTTCCGCCGGCGGCGCGGATGCCGGTGCAGATTGCCATGCTCTGGCCGCAGGCCCGGCGATGGCGGCGGATCACCAGCGGTGCCCGCCTGGCTTCGTCCGCCAGGATGGCGCGCGTCTCGTCCGTGCTGCCGTCATCCACATAGACGATTTCGTGAGCGGTCCCGGCAAGCGCCGCGCGGATTTGCGCGATCAGCGGCGCTATGTTCGGCGCTTCGTTGCGGACCGGCACAACAACCGAAACAAGGGGTGCTGGTGCGGCGTCGTTTGGGGCTTGCATGGGAGGGGGTCGGTAGCACCTGAGAAACTGCGGCGATAGCACGGCCTTTTGCCTTTGCACCCCCGCTCGCAAACGGTAGCCTGCTCCGATGCCCTTTGATGACCGCACATTCCCCAGCCTGGAGGCCGCGCTGGAGCGCCGCCGGCGCCATCGCGTCGCGGCATGGCTGTTCGGGGTCGCGTTCATGATCTGGGGCATGGTGGTGCTGGGCGGCGCCACGCGCCTGACCGGGTCCGGCCTCTCCATCATGGAATGGGCGCCGCTATCCGGCGCGCTGCCGCCGGTCTCGGACGCGGAATGGAACCGGCTGTTCGCGCTTTATAAACAGATCCCGCAATATGCGCTGCTGCATCCGGGCATGGATGTGGCCGGTTTCCGCGGCATCTTCTGGCTGGAATGGGCGCACCGCGCCTGGGGCCGGCTGATCGGCCTGGTGTTCTTCCTCCCCCTTGTGTGGTTTGCCGTGACCGGCGCCATACCGCGCCGGCTGATCCCCCGGCTGGCTCTGCTCTTCGTGCTGGGCGGCCTGCAAGGCGCGGTTGGCTGGTTCATGGTGGCCTCCGGCTTTGCAGCCGACAGCACAAGCGTCTCGGCCTACCGCCTGGTGGCCCACCTCAGCATGGCGCTGGTCCTGTTCGCCGCCGTTCTGTGGACCGCGTTGTCCGTGTTGCAGCCGGTGGCTGCCTCAATTCCGCGCGCCGCCGGTCTGCGCCATTTGGCGCGCGGTTGCGGCGTGCTGGTGGCGCTCACGATTGTCGCCGGCGGCTTTACCGCTGGCCTGCATGCCGGTCTGGTCTATGACAGTTTTCCGCTGATGGATGGGCGCCTAGTGCCCGCCGGGTATGCGGACCTGCATCCGTTCCTGCGGAATATGACCGAAAACGTGGCAGCGGTGCAGTTTGACCACCGGCTTCTGGCTACCATCACGGCGGTGACGGTTCTAGCCCTTGCGGCTTACGGCTTCGCCGCGCGATCTCGCCTTCCGCGCGAAGCGCTCGTGGCACTTGCCTGCCTGGCTTTCGTCGTGGTCACCCAATATGCGCTCGGCATAGGGACGTTGCTCTCCCACGTCGAAATTCCCTTGGCCGTGGCGCATCAGGCCAATTCCGTGCTGCTGCTGGCATCCGTGCTGGCCGCTTCCCATACTCTGCGTGGCGCCAAGTAGGCCCGCCCCTCCCCCTTAGGAACCCGCATGTCCGCCTTGGCCACAACAGACGACCTGTTCTTCAATCGCGCCGACGCGACACTCGGCCGCGAAGCCGCCGAACGAATCACCGGGGAGGCGCTCGCTGGCATGGACGATGGCGAGCTGTTCCTGGAATACCGCGAATCCGAGAGCATCAGCCTGGATGACGGCCGCATCCGCGCCGCCAATTACGACACGGCCATGGGATTCGGCCTGCGCGCCGTGCTCGGTGAGGAAACCGGCTACGCCCATGCCGGCGAGCTGTCCGATGGCGCCCTGAAGCGCGCCGCCGCCACCGTGGGCGCCGTGCGCGGCGGCCGGACCGGCACCCAGTCCGTCGGCCCCAACGGCACCAATGCGCGCC
>CAZZYR010000295.1:0-3815 GCA_964658235.1 uncultured Acetobacteraceae bacterium
AAGCGCGGTGGTGAAGACCGTGGGGGTGGCGCAATCGGGCGGCGCGGCGGCGTGGGCGCCGGCGTGCAGAGCGAGCGCGGCGCATGTGCCCAGACCTATACGGCGGAATTTCATCGAGCGTTTTTTCCTACTTGAGATTTTGTATGAAGCTCTGGGCGATGGCCGCCCATTTGTCGGGCTGGCCCACGATCACGGCGTTGCCCGGGTCGTTGATCTGCTCGAAGGTGAAATCCGGGCGGAGCGCGTGGGCGCGCTTGTCCATGCCGTGCGTCATGTCATCCACTTCGGAGATGATCAGGCCGGGCGCATTCACGCGCAGCAGATCGGCCGCGAGGTCGTGGCGATTGACGGCCCAATGCGCGATGTCGCGGCTTTGCAGCAGCATGCCCACGGACATCCAGGTGAGGTTGACCAGTTCGGGCTGATCCCCCCTCCGGCTCCATTTGAACAACTGGGACAGATGGGATCCGTCCGGCTTCGGCGTGCAGTCCCACAGCACGCGCCCGCGCGCCGCCTCGGCCTCCTCCTGGGTGTAGAGCGGGAGGCCGTGCAGGATCACGCCGGTCACCCGGGTGGGATGGCGTGCGGCCAGGGAGGCGGCAATGGAGGCCCCGGTATGGTGCCCGGCCGCCACGACGCTTTCCAGCGCCAGGCCATCCATGAGTGCCAGCAGGTTGTCGGCGAGGCCGCCGATGGTCGGCAGGCAGTCGGGATGATCGGACATGCCGTAGCCCGGCATGTCCACCGCCACGGACCGCAGGCCGCGCGCAGCCAGACTGTTCTGGACGGCGGCAAATTCGATGATGGATTGCGGACATTGGTGCAGCAGGAGCAAGGGGTGCAGCTTCGTCCGCGGCCCTGCGTCGCGGAAATGCAGTTGTCCCAGCGGCGCATCCATATAGCCCTTGCCGGAATTGAGCGGATGCGCGCCGGCCCAGGTGAGAGCTGGCATGATGGGGTCTGCAAAGTGCTCGATCGGCGTCATCGCGGCGCGGGCGGTATGGTCAGTTTTCATCCAGCGCCAGGGAGCCGCGGTTGATGAGGTGGTGGGGGTCCACTCCGTCCTTGAACGCGCGGATGAGTTTCAGGAGCGTCGGTTCGCGCGTGGCGGCCCAGGGATAGGCGCGGCCGATCTGCACGTGCACGCAGCCGTGGCGTCGGAAGATGGCTTTCAGCTCCTCGCGCATCTTGAAGGCGGCCTGGGTGCCGGGGGGGCGTTCGGCGTAGGCGCGCAGGGCGGCGACGTCGCTGGTCTCGGCGATGCGGTCGTGCAGCGCATGTTCGGCGTCGTCCCAGTAAATCAAAGGCTCAATGCAGACCGCCTGGGCGCCGACGGCGAAGAAGATGACGCCGCATTTGAGGCCGGCGCTGTCCATTTCCGCGGCGCGCGCGTTAAGGAAGCTGTAGACTTCTTCGGCCACGGCCGGGGCGCGGGAGTGCGGCGAAAGGCTGTTGATGGGCAGGTTGCGAAGGGTAGTCCTGCGCTCCAGCGTGTTAAAGTCGGTGAACGGGGTGCCACGCAGGGTGCGCGGGGCGCTGGGGGAGACTTCACGGCCGCCGGCATTGCGGGCGATGGCGCGGACGAGTTTGAGCTTGGCGGCGGCGCCGGCGGCGGAGACGTCGTCGATGACCACGTGCAGGAGCCAGATCTGGCCGGCGAAGGCGCGGCGGCCGGCCAGCGCGATGCGGGCGGCGGCGCCGAGGCCGTCGATGAGGCCGGAGCCGGCCTTGACGACGTTCAGGAGGAAGCGGAGGTCCTCCGTGGTGCCGGCTGTGTTGGCCATCACGCGTTCAACGAAATACGGGTCCCAGCAATAGCATTCGCCGGCCAGGCCGCCGCGGCCGATGTCCGACAGCGCGGCGAGTGCCGCGCGGTGGTCGTTGAAGGCGAAACTGCCATAGGCCTGGGAAGGCGGGAACGGGATCAGGCGCAGCACGGCGCGGGTCTTGAAGCCCATGGCACCGGTGTCGTTGAGGAACATGCCGGTGGGATCGGGGCCGTATTGGCGGAAGAAGGGCGAGGCGCCCTCGGTGGAGGCGCCGGAGCCGGTGTGCAGGATGGTGCCGTCGGCGAGGACGACTTCCAGTCCGAGGACTGAATCCGCGACGGTGCCGTATTGGGTGGAGCCGAGGAACAGGCTGCCTTGCGAGAGCGCGCCGCCTACAGTGGCGCGGTAGCCAGACATAGGGCCGAAATAGGGGGTCCGGACGCCTTCGGCCTTCAGCGCTTCGTAGAGCCGTTCCCAGGTGCAGCCAGCTTCGACGACGACATACATGTCGCGGGTGTTGATCTCGACGATGCGGTCCAGAGGGCGGAGGTCCACGATCACGGTGCGGTCCGCGGTGGGGGTGTAGCCCCCGGTGTAGGAGAAGCCGCCGCCGCGGGGGATGACGATGCGCCCGGCTTCGGTGCAGACGCGCACCACGGCGGCCAGGGTTTGGCTGCTGTCCACGCGGACCACGGCTTCGGCCGCCACGCCGCGGCTGGCGACGTCGGTGGCGAAGAAAATGCGCTGGGAGTCTTCCGTGAGCACGGCATCTGGTCCGGCGATCCGGGCCAGGAGGTCCGCGATGTCGGTCTCCGGTGTGATCGTCATGTGGTCGATGTCCATGCTGTCTCCCGGCGCGGTGGCGGCATCATGTGCACCGCTGTGACTGGGCGGGGTAGGCGGCGGTGCATGATCATGTCAGGCGCGTTGTCGGCCGGGGTTTCAGGAGGGAAGGCAAGGCCTTCTTTTTTGCAAAAAAGAAGCAAAAAACCTTTGTCAGTGCTGTCGCGGACTCAGTGGATAAAAGTTTTGGGGCTGTCCCAGATCCGGTAGGGGTCTAGGATTGCTTTATGCACGTAAGCCGTTGTCGTTTAACGGAAAAACAGCAGGATCGTCTTGCCGAATTTTTTGTCGGTGGCGTGACGGCGCGGGTGGCGGCTGATTTGCTGGGCGTGAACCGCAAATCAGCGGCCTATTTCTATCATCGGCTGCGCGAGATTATCGCGCAGCGCCTTGCCGAGAACGCACCCGTCGCGGGTGAGATCGAGATCGACGAGAGCTATTTTGGTGGGCATCGCAAGGGTAAGCGCGGTCGTGGCGCAGGCGGCAAAGTCGCGGTCTTCGGCATCCTCAAACGCGGCGGACGGGTGTACACGTTGGTGGCGCCCAACCTGCGGCGCGAGACGCTGCTGCCGATCATTCGAGACAAGATCGTGCCGGATTCGATCGTCTATACCGATAGCTATGCCGTTTATGATGTGCTCGACGTCTCGGAATTCCACCATCACCGGATCAACCATTCCGACGCCTTTGTTGACGAAGGCCACAACCATATCAACGGGATAGAAAACTTCTGGAACCAGGCCAAGCGCACATTGAGCCGCTACAACGGCATCCCGCGGGCGCATTTCGCCTTGTTTCTCAAGGAGGCGGAATTTCGCTTCAATTACGGCACGCCCAGCCAGCAACTGCGCCAGATCAAGCGCTGGGTGAGGCAAACGCCATGACGCGAACGCCCAGCACGTCCATCGTGGCTGTGCACGCGGGCACCGTAAAGGCCGCTTCGCGCCGCTGCGCGGTGGCCCCGCAAAGCGGCGGGGCCAGCCTTGACGGCCCCCGCGCGCAAAGCCAGGGAAACATGCGGCCGGGACGAAGAAACGCCGTTCAACCGAACAAAGAAACGCGGCTAAGCCAAAATGATCGAACTGACTCATACGCCGTGCCTGCTGGCCCAAATTACATTATAAAGGCGCCGGATCTGGGACAGCCCCAAAACTTTTGTCTAATTGGACCCGACACCTGCTTATCACGGGCCGAACTGACAGA
>CAZZYR010000296.1:0-3789 GCA_964658235.1 uncultured Acetobacteraceae bacterium
AAGTTTTTTGCTTCTTTTTTTCAAAAAAGAAGTCTTTATTCCTTTGGAGTTTGTCCATGCGCCTCTCCAACAAAATCGCCGTCATCACCGGCGGCTGCTCCGGCATCGGCCTCGCCACCGTGGATCTCTTCGTGGCCGAAGGCGCGCGCGTGGTGATTGCGGACATTCAGGACGCGCGTGGCGAAGCGCTTGCCGCGCGGCTGGGCGACGCGGTGCGCTACCAGCATTGCGACGTGACGGACGAGGCGCAGATCCAGGCGCTGATGCAGTCGGCGGTGGATCATTTCGGCGGGTTGGACATCGTGTTCAACAACGCGGGCGCCGGTGGCGCGCGCGAGACGATCGAGGAACTGACAGGGGAGTTGTGGGACAGGACGCAGGCGCTGCTGATGCGGTCCGTGGTGCTGGGCATGCGGTATGCGGTGCCGCACATGCGGGCGCGCGGCGGCGGCGCGATCGTGAACACGTCCAGCGTGTCCGCGCTGGAGGCGGGGGCGGCGCCGTTGGCCTATTCGGCGTGCAAGGCGGCGGTGCTGCATTTGAGCAAGCTGGCGGCGGCGGAGGTCTCGCGCTACGGCATCAGGGTGAATGCGATTTGTCCGGGTTTCATGCTGACGGAGATTTTCACGAGTAGTGTGGGGTTGTCGGACAACGCGGCGGCGCAGGCCAATGCGGGATTGCGCGCGATTTCACCGCATGCGCAGCCGCTGGCGATCCCGGGGGCGCCGGAGCATATCGCGCAGGCGTGCTTGTATTTGGCGTCCGAAGCGGCGGCGTTCGTGACGGGGACGCATCTGGTGGTGGATGGCGGGCTGACGATTGGTCCGCGGAGTTCGTGGGATCCGAACGCGCCTTCGGTGATTTATGATTTGCTGCAGAAGGCGGCGGAGGCGACCCAGGCGTAAGGAAGGCGCGTTGATAACGGAAGGAAGAAAGATTCACCACGAAGGCACGAAGAAGGAGAAAAAGTCACGAAGGGCACGAAGCAAAGTACTTAGGCTTGCGTCCCTGGTAGGGATTTGAGAATGCAGAGGTTGCTGCATGGCATGTTGGTGGTGGTTTCGGGCCTTCTTCGTGACCTTCGTGGCTTCTTTTCTTCTTCGTGTCTTTGTGGTGAATTCTGTCTCCCTTTCTTCGCACTGGACTTAGGCGCCGCCCAACAGCAGTGCCTCCTTCGGCGCCAACACCTCACGCGGCACATAGAGACTCATGTCGTTCATCTCCGGGATGGAGGAGCCGCTTTCGATGAACTTGGTGGCGCCCGCGAGCATTTTGCGGCGCAGGAGCTCGGCGCGTTCCTTGGCCAACGTGCCGGCTTTTTCGAGCGCGGCGAGTTCGGCCAGCACGGGCAGGGCTTTGGCGGTCATGTCCAGGCGTTCGGCGAATTTGCGTTCGCGGAAATAGATGGCGTTGCGCCAGATTTCCAGCAGCGTGGTGCGGAGCTTGTCCATCAGGTCCGGCAGGCCGGCGTATTGGAACACCTTGTCCTCGCCTGAGTCGCAGGAGACCAGGACCAGGTCGCTGCTGGGGCGGCCGGTCATGTCCGCAAAGGCTTCATAGAGCGTGATGACAGCGTCCATGGAGGCGACGGCGCGGGCCGGGCTGGAGCGCCGGCCGCCATCTTCCGGCAGCACCACCTGGAGGCCGGCCATGTTCGGCACCTCCACCGGGATATCCAGCAGGGCAATGACGCTGGGCAGGTAATCGATGATGAAGCGCAGGCGATAGAGCGGGCGGCCGATGGCGGAGGAGGCGTCCGCGGCTTTCTGGCCGGGCGCGCTGGCCACGATCAGCATGGTCCACCACTCGTGATCGGCGAATTCGGCTATGTCCAGCGTGGCCATCACCTGGCGTTCCACATGCGTGAACTTGCTGGTGTAGGCGGACATGAACGCCTGGTAGGAGGTGACGACATCCAGGGTTTTTGTCTCGCCGGGGGAGCGGGCGAGGTCCCGGTAGACGCCTTCCACGATGGCGGCCACCTGGGCGGCTTCCAGCGTGGCCAGCAGGTTGGACAGCCCGCGTACGATCTCTGTTCTGAGCACGGCGTCTATCCTTGCTGTGTGGGCAATGGGAGTCTCATTCCTGGCCGGTATGGCCGGCTCTTGCAAGGGACCCCGGGTTTCAATTTTGGCGGCAGTGACACGGGCAGGTTCCATCTTCTGTTCTGCTGGGGGCGGGGCTGTTGCCGGCGTGTCCACGGCCCGGTCGTCCAGCACCGACTCCGGCGCTAGGCCCGGCGCCGGTTCAGGCTCTGGCGCCGCCGGTTCCGGGCCGGCATCTGGGACCGTTTGGGCATTCGGGATGGAGGCATCCAGGGCGGCCTGGAGCATGTAGGCCGCGGCCATCTGGTCCACCACACCGGCACGGCGCTTGCGAGTCATGTCCGCCTCCGAGATCAGGAAGCGGTTTACGGCGGCGCTGGACAGGCGTTCATCCCACAGCGCGGCAGGCAGGCCGACGGCGTGGGACAGCGCACGCGCCCAGTCCCGCGCGGCCTGGGCGGCGGGCCCCATGGAGCCGTCCATGGACAGCGGCAGGCCGACGATCAGGCCGCCGGCGCCCTGCGCCTTGGCGATGGCGGCGATTTCCGCCGCGTTGCTGGATAGCCGGGTGCGGCGCAGGGCCGTGTGGGGGCTTGCGAGCATCAGGGTGACGTCTGAGATCGCCACGCCGATGGTGCGCGTGCCAGGGTCCAGGCCGATCAGCCGCTGGCCGGGGCGCAGGCCAGAGCGCAGTTCCGTGATGTTGATGATGGGCATGCGCGCCGTTATGGTCCGCCGCTTGGCCGCAAACCAGAGGTCTTCCGAAACAATGTCACTCGATCCCGCGACCGTCCGTCGCATCGCAAAGCTTGCCCGCATCGGGGTGGATGAGGCCGATGTGCCGCGCCTGCAGGGGGAGCTGAACGCCATCCTGGGGTGGATCGAGCAATTGAGCGAGGTGGATGTGGCCGGCGTGGCGCCGCTGACGGGTGGCGCGCAGATTGCGCTGCGGCTGCGGGCGGACGCGGTGACGGATGGGGGCGTGGAGGAGGCGGTGTTGGCGAATGCGCCGGACCGGGAGGGCGCGTTCTTTACCGTTCCGAAAGTGGTGGAATGATGCTGACCGATTTGACGATTGCCGCCGCCGCCGCCGGGCTGCGGCGTGGCGATTTTTCCGCGCGCGCGCTGACCCAGGCGCATGTGGAGGCGGCCGGGGCGCTGAACCCGCGGCTGAACGCATTCATCACGCTGACGCCGGAGGTGGCGCTGGCGGCGGCGGATGCGGCGGATGCGGCGCTGGCGGCCGGCACGGCCGGGCCGCTGGCGGGCATCCCGCTGGCGATCAAGGACCTGTTCTGCACGAAGGGCGTGCGCACCACGGCGGGCAGCCGGATCCTGGATGATTTCGTGCCGCCCTATGAGAGCACGGTGACGGCGCGGTTGCTGCGGGATGGCGCGGTGTTTCTGGGCAAGGCGAATCTGGACGAATTCGCCATGGGGTCCAGCAACATGACCTCCGCCTTCGGGCCGGTGGAGAATCCGTGGAAGCGAGAGGGCGACGGGGCGGCGGTGCTGGTGCCTGGCGGCTCCTCCGGCGGGTCCGCCGCGGCGGTGGCGGCGCGGATTGCCATGGGGGCGACGGGGACGGACACCGGCGGATCCATCCGGCAGCCGGCGGCGTTTTGCGGACTGGCGGGGATCAAGCCGACGTACGGACGATGCAGTCGCTGGGGCGTGGTGGCATTTGCGAGTTCGTTGGACCAGCCAGGGCCGTTTGCGCGGACGGTGGCGGATTGCGCGATCC
>CAZZYR010000297.1:0-3770 GCA_964658235.1 uncultured Acetobacteraceae bacterium
AAGACGGCGCATTTGAGGCCCAGGAACAGCCCTGCCACCACCGGAACCTGGCCGAGTCCGGCGTAGAGGACGGACAGGCCCAGCAGCACCGCGGCACCAGGTGCCACGAACAGCGTGCCGGCCGTGAAACCGCCGATGGCGCCATGCATGAGCCAGCCGAGATAGGTGGCGAGTTGCATCGCCTCCGGGCCGGGTAGCAGGGCGCAAAAGCTAAGCGCGTGCAAGAAGCGGCGCTCGCCAATCCAGCCGCGTTTTTCCACGACTTCGGTGTGGAGCAGCGCTATCTGGCCAGCGGGCCCGCCGAAGGAGAGGAGGCCGATGCGGAACCAGACGCGGAGGGCGGTTGGGAAAGGGATCAAGGCAAGGCCTTCTTTTTTGCAAAAAAGAAGCAAAAAACTTTTCCTCGCGCTGTCGCGGAGGTTTCTGCAACGCGCACACAATTAGACAAAAGTTTTTTGCTTCTTTTTTTCAAAAAAGAAGTCCTTGCCTTACCGTGCCAACCTCAATCCCGTTCCAATTCGTCAGAACCGGCGCCGCCAACCGATCCAACGTGCCATTCGGACCCAGGAAATGGCGCAACAACCCAGCAGCAGCAGCCTCGGCAGCCCGCACTGCACCGTCGTCGCATTTCAGCGCGAAGCCCAGCCCCAGCTCGGGCAGTGCGCCGCAGTAGACGCCTTCGGCGCCCACCTTCACGAAGGCTGACTCGCCCAATACCTCGGCGATTTCGGTATCGAAGCGGCGCGGGCCGGCGAGCATAACGGGGTGTTCCGCCGCGGCACGACGAAGGCGGGCAGCGGCCTCAGCGAAGCCGGTCGGCAAGCCGATGCCGGTGCCGAACCGAGCGAAGCCGGCCGCCAAAGCACGCAGCGGGATTTCGTAGGTCGGAATGGAGCAGCCATCGACGGCCGGGGTTTGATCCGCGAGGCGGATGCCTGTCACTTCGGAAACAGCGTTGATCACGTCCCGCATGGTGGGGTGGTCCGGCGCCACGTAGCCGGCTGGGTCGCGGCCGGTGGCGATGGCGGTGCAGATGAAGCCCGCGTGCTTGCCGGAGCAGTTGTTATGCAGCGCGGACGGGCTGGCGCCAGAAGCTGCCAAAGCGCGGGCGGCGGTAGCACTTGTAGGCCAATGCACGCCGCACTCCAGACACACAGGCCCCTGCCCTGCCGCTTCCAGCATGGCTATGGCGGTTTGGGTATGCGCCAGCAAACCCGCATGGGAGGCGCACGCCAGCGCCAACGCCGCGCCGCGCAGGCCAAACCGGTCCGCGGCGCCTGAGGTGAGCAGGGGCAAGGCTTGCAACGCCTTGATGGCAGAGCGCGGAAAAATCGTCCGTTCCGGGTCGCCGCCGGCGCAAACAATGCGGCCACCCGTGTCCGCCACCACGAACGCGCCCGTATGGCGCGATTCAACGTGGCCGCCGCGCAGGATTTCAGCCAGAACTACTGAGGTCATGCCCGCCATCGGCTGGAAATCCGCCGGCGCGTCAAGATGGCTGGCCTGTGCACGCAACACCTTCCTTCCCGGGCGCCAAAAGCCTAAGCACGCTGCATGACCGACATTGCCGATTTCGACCGACTGGACATACGCGTCGGCACCGTGACGGACGCGAGGCCGTTTCCGGAGGCGCATCGCCCGGCCGTGCGGCTGTGGATCGATTTCGGCGAGGAGATCGGCATCCGCCAGTCCAGCGCGCAGATCACCGTGCATTACCGCCCGGACCAACTGATCGGCCGCCAGGTGTGCGCCGTGGTTAACCTGCCGCCACGCCAGATCGGGCCCATGGTCAGCGAGGTGCTGACGCTCGGTCTGCCCGATGAGAATGGCGAGGTCGTGCTGATCAAGCCGGACTTCAAACTGCCTGATGGTGGACGGCTGTTCTGACGGCCAAGCCGATGAGCCCACCGCCCGCGAGCAACATTACCTACGCTACCGTCACGTGGGACCAGTTGCACCGGGACGCACGCAGCCTGGCTGCCGGATTGATGAGCCATGCGCCGTTCCGCGGCATTGTCGCGATCACCCGTGGCGGGCTGATCCCTGCGGCCATCGTGGCGCGCGAGCTGGAATGCCGTCTGGTGGAGACAGTGTCCGTGGTCGCTTATAAGGAAGAGGCCGGCACCAAGGGGGAGCCGGTGGTCCTGAAGGCGCCCTTGGCGGCCGGCGACGGCGAGGGTTTCCTGATTGTGGACGACCTGGTGGACACCGGCGACACCGCACGGGTGATCCGCGCCTTGCTGCCGAAGGCGCACTTTGCCTGCCTGTATGCCAAGCCGGCCGGTCGGCCGTTCACGGACAGCTTTGTGGCCGAAGTGGCGCAGGAGACCTGGATCCTTTTCCCGTGGGATACCGCGCCGCTTTTTGTGCCGCCAATGATGCGCCGGGCGTAAAGCCCGTGGCGATGGCACTGAAAGCAGGCGCCCGGCTTCCGGTGTGGCTGCCGATCCTGCTTGGCTTTCTGCAGGCCGTGGGCCCGCTGTCCACGGACATGTATCTGCCGGCATTCCCGGCGATCGAGGCCAGCCTCCACGCTGGGGCCGGCACCGCGCAAATCACGCTGGGCACCTGGATCCTCGGCCTGGCGCTCGGCCAGCTGGTGCAGGGCGCTCTGTCCGACCGGTTCGGACGGCGCGGACCGCTGGTGGCGGGAACGCTCGTCTACACGGTGGGCGCGGTGGGCTGCGCGCTGGCGCCGAGCATCGCCGTGCTGTCCGCCTGGCGCTTCCTGGCCGCATTCGGGGCCTCCGCCAGCATGGTCATCCCGCGCGCCATCGTGCGGGATGTGACGCAGGGACACGAGTCGGCGCGGCTGATGTCCCGCCTGATCCTGGTTCTGGGGGCGGCGCCCATACTGGCGCCCAGCCTGGGCGGGCTGGTGCTGCAGTGGGCATCCTGGCGCGTCATCTTCTGGATCACCGCCGGCTACGGCCTGGTGGCGCTTGGCTGCGCATGGTTGCGCCTGCCGGATACGCTGCCTGTGAATGCGCGCGTGCCGGTCCATCCCGTGGCGATGCTGCGGCGCTACGCCCATATCCTGACCGAACGCGGCTTCCTGACTCACGCGCTGATGATGTCCTTCTACGCGTTCTCGCTGTTCGCATATCTTGGCGGATCGCCCACGGTGTTCATTGAGCACTATCACAACACGCCCGGGCAATACGCTGTGGTGTTTGGCGCCGTCGCGGCCACCTTCATCACCGCTTCCCAGCTCAATATGCGCGTCATCAGGCGGTTCGATCTGGACGGCACGCTGCGGCGGGCCAGCACGCTGTATCTGCTATTGGCCGGTTGCGTAATGCTGCTGGCGGTGCGCGATGCGCCGGGACCCGTGCTCGGCCTGTTCCTGGCGCTGACCCAGGGCCTAACGGGATTCCTCAATCCTACCGCCACCGTGGGCGCGCTGCGGCAGCACGGCGCGCATGCCGGCAGCGCAAGCGCGCTGCTGGGCACGATGATCTTCGGGATTGGCGCCAGCAGCGGGTTTCTGGTGGGGTGGCTGACGGATGGGACGGCGGTGCCGATGGCGGGGCTGATGCTGTGCGGTGCCGTCGCGGCGAAGATGGCTGATTTGTGCAGGGAAGAAAGGAAGTTCTTTTTTGAAAAAAAGAACCAAAAAACTTTTGTCAGCGCTGACGCGGACTTACATAGATAAAAGTTTTTGGGGCTGGCGTAGATAAGGAAAATCTAAGAAAGTCTTTGTTCTTGTGCCGGCTGCGCGGTTGGTATGTGGATAAGTGGCCCGCCACCAGGTTTGAAGGCTTGTGACG
>CAZZYR010000298.1:0-3752 GCA_964658235.1 uncultured Acetobacteraceae bacterium
TTCCGTGCTGTCGCGGACTCCAATGGATAAAAGTTTTTTGCTTCTTTTTTTCAAAAAAGAAGTCCTTTCTTCCTTCATACCGCCCACCGCGCCAAATACGTCGTCCTCGGCCGCGTGTTCAGTTCCCCCAACAACGCATACCGCCGCGGATCCCGCCGCGCGCGCGAAACCGCGCTGTCCGACTGCGCCAGATCGCCAAACACGATCGCCTGCGTGGGGCACGCGCCCTGGCACGCGGTCTGCACCGTGCCGTCCGCAATCGGCGCATCATCACGGTCCGCCACCACGCGCGCCTCGGCGATGCGCTGGACGCAGTAGGTGCATTTCTCCATCACGCCGCGCGCGCGCACGGTCACGTCCGGGTTGCGCTGCTCCACGATGGACGGTGCGGCGCCGGCGGCATAATCCGCGTAATTGAAACGCCGGACCTTGTAGGGACAGTAGCCGGAACAGGCGCGCGTGCCGATGCAGCGGTTGTAGACCATCAGGTTCAGGCCTTCATGATCGTGCAGCGTCGCTTCCACCGGGCAGCCCACTTCGCACGGCGCCTGCTCGCAGTTCATGCAGGGAACCGGCATGAAGGACACAGGCAGTGCTGCGGCATCGTCCGTGGCGGCAGCGGCGGGATAGGCATCCACGCGCAGCCAGTGCATCTCGCGGCCGTTGAGCACTTCGTCGCGGCCTACAACAGCGATGTTGTTTTCGGATTGGCAGGCGGTGATACAGGCGTTGCAGCCGATGCAGGTATCCAGGTCGATCACCATGCCCCAGGCGCGGCCATCGGAGTCCTGCTTCGCATAGAGCGTGGGGATGGCCGCGTCGCCGTCGCCGACGGGCGTGGCGCCGACGCGCTGGACGCGCACGAAACCGTCGCCGTCCATGCGGGCATGATCCTGCGTGCCGGCGAGGCTGCGGGTGGCGCCGGTGCGCCGCAATGTGGCGCCGGGCACGCGCCACGTGCCGTCCGCCGGGCGCAACGGTGCGGCATCATAGCCCAAACCCGCGGAGAGCTGGCCGGCCGCGCGCTTGCCGTACCCCAAAGACAGGCACACGACATTGTCGGCCTGGCCTGGCGCGATCCAGACCGGGCCGGTCACGTGGGCGCCGTTGGCGGACAGCTCGGCCACGTCGCCGTTCGACAGCCCGGATCGTTTGGCCAGAACGGGGCCGATCTGGATGGCATTCTCCCACACCAGCTTGGTCAGCGGTTTCGGCAATTCCTGCAGCCAGGCATTGTCCGCAACAGTGCCGTCCCACACCGTGGGGTCAGGACGGAACACCACATCGATCGTGCCGGCGGTGTCCGCAATGATCGCCGGTGGCGCGGCAGAAAGCTGAACAGTCTCCAAGGGTGCCGTGCTGTCCGCGAAGATACCGGTCAGCAAGGCCTGGTGCCAGCGCGGCTCATCCTGCTCCGCGCGCACCCAATGCGCGCGCAGCAGGTCCAGGCTGGACAGCGGCTTGGGGTCCGCCATCGCGGACAGGATTTCCGCCGCCGTGCGGCCGCCATAGAGCGGTGCCACGGTGGGCTGGATCAGGGATGCGGTGCCGTCCAGCGCGCGCGCGTCGCTCCAGGATTCCAATGGGTGTGCCAGGGGTAGATGCCAATCGGCATACGCGGCCGTCTCATCCGCATACAGGTTCGCGTGGATCTTCAGGCGGACGCGGGACAGCGCATCGGCAAAGCCGAGCGCGGACGGCGCATCATAGACGGGATTGGCGCCTATCATCAGGAGCGTATCGATCTCGCCCCGCTGCATGGCGGTCACCAGAGCCTGCAGAGTATCGCCGGGGATATGCAAAGTTTGCGTATGCATCACCGTGCGGCCGGTATTGCCCAACGCGGCGTTCAATCGCTGCACGGCAATCTGCACGGACGGATCCGCATGCACACCGGCCTGCACCACGCCGGCGCCGCGCGCTTTGTCCAGCGCCTGGTAGGCGCGGGTGCACCAGGCGGCGGCGTCCGCGGGCAAGTCGGGCGCGGCGGCGCCGGTGGCGTGCGCCAGCAATGCCTGCGTCATGGCAGCGATCAAACCTGGCTGTGCGGAAAAAGCATGATCCGCCTTTGCAGTTGTCAGATTCGGCACGGCGGTGGCGGCATGCAACTCCAGCAGCGCGCCGTTGGCCGCCATGGCACGGCGCGCAACGCTCCAGCCGCGCGCGGCGCCCACCTGATGCGGGCCGGCATCCAGCAGATCGCCATCCAGGCACACCAAGGCGCGCGCCTGATCCAGGCGCCAATGAGTCTCCAAGGGACGGCCGAACGCCTGGCGCGTGGCCTCGTACAGCGCCGTCCGAGTGACCGGCGCGTGTGTGTAGACGCGCATCTCCGGCCAAGCGGCCTGCAACGCGGCCACCTGCGCGATCAGGGACGGCGATGTGTGCGGCCCCAGCAGCAGCGCGAACCCCGCGCCGCCGGCGCGCAGCCGGGCCTGCTGCGCCACCATGCCAAGCCGGAATTCGTCCCATGAACTGTCGCGCGTCTGGTGCTGCACGCTTTGCGACCGGAACGGATCGTAGAGCCCCAGCACGCTGGCTTGGCCGAACACGTCCGTGCCGCCGCGGCTCCATGGGTGCTGGGGGTTGCCCTCGATCTTGATCGGCCTGCCGTCTCGGGTTTTCACCAGCACGCCATTGGCAAAGCCGTCCAGCAGCGTGCTGCTCGCGTAGGTCAGCACGCGGCCGGGGGCCGAACCCGCCGCCTGCGTCACGGGCGGGACAATCTGGTCATGCGCGTCGTCGTCATCGCAGCCGGCCAGGCCGGACAAGGCGAGGGAGGCCGCCATCAGCCGCATGAACTGCCGCCGGTCCGGCGTGTGCAGCAGGTCCGCCGCCGCGGGAAACCGCTCCTTGATGAAAGCGTGGATGCCCTCGGCGGCGCCGGCATGCCAGCGCCCATCCGCGCCGGCGGAGAACTTCATCGGTGGCATATGGAACAATCCGAAAGCTGCGCCGCGTTGCGGATGTGATATTGCGACACCAGGGCGGCTCCCTTCGCCGCCTGGTCGGAGGGCGGCCGCCAATCCATGTTCCATATCTGGTCCGGCGTGCGGACATTCGCCTGCGGGTTGCGGTGACATTGCAGGCAGAAATCCATGTGGAAGGCATTCGCGCGCGCCGTCATCTGCATGGATGTGACGGCGCCATGGCAGGAGCTGCAGCCGATCCCTTTCGTGACATGGATAGAATGGTTGAAGTAGACGTAGCCCGGCAGGTGGTTCACACGCGTCCATTGCAGCGGGTCAGCATTGGCAAAACTGTCGCGCACAGGCTGCAGCATCGGGGCCCCCGTCCAGATCTGCGAGTGGCAGGTCATGCAGGTTTGCGTGGGCGGCATGCCGGCGCTGGCCTGCTGCTCAACGCTGGTATGGCAATAGCGGCAGTCGATGCCGAGTTCCCCGCTGTGGTGCTTGTGGCTGAACGGGACGGGCTGATGCGGCGCAATGCCGACCATGGACACATAATCCGAGCGCGCGACGGCGCCGACGATGACCAGTGACAGGATGGCGCCCACGGACAGGGTCAACAGCGCCAGGCGCAGGACTGCGTCGGCACCTGGGGCGAAGAGCTGGCGCATCGGTTTCCGGTGAGGTTGGGAACCGGGATGTAACGCTGAATGGCGCGGGCGCGCGGGGTGGGGGTGGTAACTTAGGCGTGAAGGAAGGAAGGCGTTCTTTTTTGAAAAAAAGGACCAAAAAACTTTGTCGACATGGCGCGCGCTGCCGGAGCAATCCGCGACAGCGAACCAA
>CAZZYR010000299.1:0-3745 GCA_964658235.1 uncultured Acetobacteraceae bacterium
CCTTTTTTGAAAAAAAGGACCAAAAAACTTTTATCCATTCAGTCCGCGACAGCACTGACAAAAGTTTTTTGCTTCTTTTTTGCAAAAAAGAAGGCCTTCCTTACTCAGCCCGCTTCAGCACGCCCCCATAAACCACCGCGCCCGTCGGCTGCCCCGTCGGTGAACCGCCCTTCGGCTCCAAGCTGACCAAAAGCTGCGTGCCCACGGCCACGGTGCTTGCCAACTGCGTGCCGGACGCAGGCAGAACGCCGAGCGATTCGGGCCGCGTGGCCCCCGCTGGCAGTGCCCAAAGCTGCAGATCCCGGCCCTGCTCCACCTGCACAGCCAGGCTCGGCCGCACCACGATGTTGCCATCGGCCACCGCCAGCGCCACCAGCACGGGCGACGTGGTGCCGGTGGGCGCCAGCACGGCAAACACCGGCGCCGGCACCGGGCGAAGCAGGATGAACGCCGCCAGACCCGCCGCCACCGCGGCGCTGGCGAACGTGGCGCCCTGCCACCAGCGAACCCTGTTGTCATTGGCCACCTTGGTCTGCGTCTGCGGACGCGCGCGGGCCGCTTCGGGCGTCCCACCCGTCGAATCCTCGATCCGCGCCCACAGCGCGGGCGGCGGCGCCACGGCCGCCACCAGACCGGTCAGCGGGAAAAGCTTCGCCTCCCAGAACCGCACCTCGGCGGCGAAGGCGGGATCGGTGTCGCGCCGCGCCTCGGCCGCTTCCGCCTCGGCCGCATCCAGGGTGCCCAGCACGTGCTCGGCGGCCAGCATCCGCGGGCCGTCATCGATGTCATCTATCGTGCCGCTCATGGCGTCAGGCACTCCCGCAGCCCGATCAGGCTGCGCCTGATCCAGGATTTCACCGTGCCGATCGGTACGGTGAGTTTCTCAGCCAACTGGCTGTGGGAAAGCCCCTCGACGAAGGCCAGCACCACCAGCCGCCGCCGCTCCGTGCTCAGCGTCTGCAGGCATCGGTGCAGCGCGCCGCCATCGGAGGAGCTGAGCAACTGCGCCAGCGGATCAGGCCCGCCATCGGCTTCCTCCAGGGCGCTCTCATGCCCCAGCACCTCGCGCCCGCGCCGGCGCACCAGGTCCAGCGCCCGGTAGCGCGCCAGGCTCATCAGCCAGGCGCCGGCCTCGCCCAACGCCGGATCGAACCGGCCTGCCTGCTGCCACACCTGCACGAAAGCATCGTGAGTGGCGTCCGCCGCCAGCGCAGGGTCACGCGTGATGCGCAACGCTACACCATGCAATCTTCCGCTCCACCGCGCGTACAGCGCGCGAAACGCAGCACGGTCCTGTGCCGCGCAGCTTGCTATCAGGTCCCGATCGGGAGTGCCTGCGAAGTCTGCCGCCATGCGTGTCCGTGTCCCCGCCGTAGCCGGTCAGTTGTTGTTCGGCGCGCGCAAGGCGCAATCCGTGGTTCGCGGACATTGGTGCCGTTCCTTGGCGATTGGGGCAAGAGGCGATGCATAAATCATCGGCTCGTCTGCATAGGAAACGGTCCGTCTGGTAATTTGGATGCAGTTCCGATCACGCATTGCTGACATAATGCGGACGCTCCACGCCTAGCCGAATGCCATCACCAACGTGTGCGCGATCAGCGCCGGCTTGCTCTCGTTCTCGATCTCCATAGTATTTTCAAAGGCGATCAACGTTCGTCCGGCGCCTTTCTGCTCCGCCGACGTCAGCCGCAGCCGGTTGCGCAGTCGTGCGCCCACGCGCACCGGCGTCAGGAACCGCACCCGGTCCAGCCCGTAATTCAACATGGCTTCAAGCCCCATCTCGCTCGCCCAGCTGCCCCCTGTCAGCTTCGGCAGCAGCGACAGGGTCAGGAACCCATGCGCGATCGTCCCGCCGAACGGGCCAGACGCCGCGCGCTCCCGGTCTACATGGATCCACTGGTAATCCCCCGTGCAGGCGGCAAACGCATCGATGCGCGCCTGATCCACCTCCAGCCAGTCAGACACCGCCAATTCCTGCCCCACCCGCGCACCCAGCCGCTCCGCCACGCTCGTCATGCCGTCAATTTCCTTCTGCCCCGGCCCCTCTATCCCGGCGCGCACGCATTTGCGAACCCGCCGGGCAGCGCCCCCGCTTCCGCGCGCCAGATGTCTCGCCCATACTCGGAGCATGAATGACGCACCTCACATCCACACCACCACCCAGGTCGTGCTGGACCACATCCGGGCCACCCGGTCCCAGGCCCATGCACGGCTGATGGACTTCCTCCGCATTCCCAGCGTCAGCGCCCAGCCGGCCCATGCGCAGGACTGCCGCCGCGCCGCGGGCTGGGCCCGCGCGGAACTGGACGCCATCGGATTTTCCACCCGTCTGATCGAAACGCCCGGCCACCCCGTCCTTCTGGCCGAACATCCCGGCCCGGGCGGTGACGCGCCGCATCTGCTCTATTACGGCCATTACGACGTCCAGCCCGCCGAGCCGCTGGACCTGTGGACCAGCCCGGCCTTCGAACCCGTCATCGTGGAAGGCCGCCACGGCCCCCGCGTGGTCGCACGCGGCGCCGTGGACGATAAGGGCCAGGTCTCCATGTGGCTGGAAGCCCTGCGCGCCTGGCATGAGGTGGCTGGCGGCCCGCCGGCCCGCGTCACCGTAATCCTTGAGGGCGAGGAAGAAGTCGGCAGCGTCAATCTGGAAGCCTTCCTGCGCGCGCACGCCGCCGAACTGCGCGCGGACGTCGCCATCATCTCCGATACCGGCATGTGGGACATCGACACGCCCGCCATCACCACCCGCCTGCGCGGCATGGTGTATGCGGAGCTGCGCGTGCGCGGCCCCTCCCGGGACCTGCATTCCGGCCTGTTCGGCGGCAGTGCGCTCAATCCGATCAATGCGCTCACCGCAATCCTGGGTGGCCTGCACGATCCCCAGGGCCGCGTGCAGCTCCCCGGCTTCTATGACGGTGTGGCGGAAACCGCGCCGGAACAGGAAGCCGCCTGGAACACCCTGCATTTCGACGAGACCGCCTTCCTCCAGGAGATCGGCCTATCGACGCCCAGCGGCGAGCAGGGTCGGTCAAGCCTGGACCGAATCTGGGCGCGCCCGACCGCGGATATCAACGGCATCTGGGGCGGCTACCAGGGACATGGCGCCAAGACGGTCATCGCCTCCGAGGCCGGTGCCAAGGTCTCCTTTCGCCTCGTGGCCGGACAGGACCCGACGCGGATTCTCGAGGCGTTCAGATCGTACGTCGCCGCACGCACGCCTGCCGGGTTGCACACGGAAATCGAATCACACAGCATGGCGCCAGGCTTCGAAGTATCCGCCAGTAACCCTTTCGTCGGCGTCGCCCGCAAAGTCCTGTCGGAAGAATACGGACGCGACGCGGTGTTGATCGGCAGCGGCGGCTCCATCCCCGTCGTCGAAAGCCTGCGGCGGATCCTCGGCTTAGATACCTTGCTGATGGGTTTTGGATTAAACGATGACCAGGTGCACAGCCCGAACGAGAAGTTCGACCTGCGCTGCCTGGATCACGGAACAAACGCGCATGCGCGCTTGCTGGGGGCGTTGAGCCAGTAAGAGTCCTTTTTGAAAAAAAGAACAAGAAACTTTTGTCAGATTAGTCCGCGACAGCACTGACAAAAGTTTTTTGCTTCTTTTTTCCAAAAAAGAAGGCCTTCCCTTCCTCTCCCTAAAACTGGTTCATCGTATTATGCGCGCCGCCGGCCTTCAGGGCCGCCTCGCCCGCGAAATACTCCTTGTGGTCGTCACCGATGTCCGAGCCGGCCA
>CAZZYR010000300.1:0-3735 GCA_964658235.1 uncultured Acetobacteraceae bacterium
TTCGTGGCCTCGCGCTGGAACAGCTTCAGCATGGCGTCATGCGCCTTCACTTGGCCCGTCAGATAGGCATGATCGAACTTGGCTCCATCCAAACCCTGAAGATGAGCCATCATCTTCTGCTGCGCCGCGCTCGGGTTGGTCGGTGGGTTAAGCCCCTTCGACGTGGCAAGCTGCGTCAGCTTCTCATTGTTCGGCGTGTGGTCGTCGATCATGTCCTGCGCGAACTTCTTCACAGTGTCGCTCTGGCTTTTTTGCTGCGCCAGCTGCGCCATCTGAACCTCGGCCAGGCCACCCTCGGCTGCCTGCATGACGAAGTTCTTATCCGCCTTGGACACGTCAGTGGCACTCGCAGTGGCCGGCGTCATGGCTGAAGCCGGGGCCATGGTGCTGCCGGCGGGCGCAGTGGTTGCGGGCGCGGCGGGAGCAACCGTGCTGGTGGCCGTCTGCGCTGCAGCGGCGCCGGCCATCAGCAGCGGAAGGACAAAGGCCGCTGACCGGAAAAGGGATGATTTCAATTTAAATGCTCCTGCATGTGTTCCGCGCTGTTTTTGCGCGGCATGCACGGCCAACGCCCTATCCGAGCAGGCGTTGCCTTCTTTTCCTGATCACGTCCTGTGGCGGAACCGCTCCACGGCCGCCACCAGCGCCCGCCGCACGCCCGGTTCCAGTGCCGAGTGCCCCGCATCCGGTATGATGGTCAGCCTGGCGGACGGCCAATGTGCCGCCAGGTCAAATGCACTCACTGCAGGGCACACCATGTCGTATCGCCCCTGCACGATCTCGCCCGGCAAATGCCCGATCGCCGCCATGCCTGCCAGCAGCCCGCCTTCCCGCAGGAATAGCGCATGGGCAAAATAATGCGCCTCGATCCGCGCCAGCCCCAGCGCCGTGCGATCCCCAGCGAATGAACTGACCGTGTCCGGGCTGGGCAGCAGCGTGCTGCACGAGCCCTCGTAGATGGACCACGCGCGGGCGGCCGCCATGTGCACCATCGGATCCGGGTCCGTCAGCCGCGCCAGATAAGAGCCCAGCAAATCCGCCCGCTCGGCCGGCGGCAGGAAGCCCGCGAACGCCGCATGCGCATCCGGAAACACCTGCGCCAGACCGTGCAGGAACCAGTCCACCTCCGCCTGCCGCCCCAGAAACACCCCGCGCAGCACCAGCCCCACCACCTGCGCCGCCTGCGCCTGCGCGTAGGCCAGCGCCAGCGTGGACCCCCAGGAGCCGCCGAACAGCAGCCAGCGCTCTATCCCCAGATAGCGCCGCAGCCGTTCGATATCGCCCACCAGATGCGGCGTGGTGTTCGCCTCCAGGCTGCCAAGCGGCCGGGACCGTCCGGCGCCACGCTGATCGAAAATCACGATGCGCCAATGCCCGGGATCGAAGAACCGCCGGTGCACCGCGCCCGCGCCGGCGCCTGGCCCGCCATGCAGGAACAGCACCGGCCGGCCGCGCGGGTTACCCACCTGTTCCCAATACATCACGTGCCCGTCGGTCAGCGGCAGGTAGCCGGTCTCGAAGGGCCCGATTTCGGGAAACAGGTCGCCACGTGGCATGAAGGCCACCATATCGCCGCAGCGCACCGAATTGAAGCCGGGCGGAAGCTGCCACTGAAGGAAACGTGATGGGCCGGATCTGGATGGCGCTGGGCGGATTGGCCGGCGCCGGCGCGGTGGCAATGGCCGCGGTGGCCGCCCACGCGCTGCCGCAGCGCCTGGACGCAAAGTCGCTGGCTGCCGTCCAGTCCGCCATCCAGATGCAGGGCTGGCACGCTATGGCGCTGGTCCTGACCGGCCTGTGGGTGCTGCGCGCGCCGCCGCTCGCCGCACGCCTCGGCACCCTGGCGGGCTGCGGCTTCGCGCTCGGCACCGTCCTGTTCTGCGGGGCCATCTACGCCAACCACCTGGCTGGTCTGCATGCCGGGTCCGCCGCCCCTATCGGCGGCGTGCTCCTCATTCTTGCCTGGCTCTGCCTCGCAGCCTCCGCCCTTGCCGCCGGACCCACCCCGTGAGCGATGCCGCCCTGCCCGACGAGCCCGGCCAGGACGGCCGCGACCATAGCTGGGTCCGCAGCGCCTATCTCGCCGCCGACGGTTTTGCCGATGTCCTGGCCGAGGAACTCGCCCGCGCCGGAATCCGCGTCCCCGCCTGGCACGGCCTGCTGGCCCTCTCCCCGGACCAACCCGCGCCCGCCGCCTGGGCGCTCAACGTCTGGACCGCGCCGCGCGAGATGCCCGTCCCCTCCGTCGGCATGGCGGCGGACGCGCTGCGCGCCATCCAGCGCAACTGGGGCTACCTCCCCTTCGACCACAACAGCCGCGCCGCCCTGATCACCGCCAAGCTCCCGCCGCTGCGCCCGAAACCGCTCCGCTTCCCCACCGCCGCCCCCACCAGCCATCTCGGCGCCTGGACCATGCTGGCCTACGACCGCATGCTCGCCAGCCCCACCCAAACCAGCCCCTTCATCAACGGCGAGGTCGTCTTCGAGGAAGACCGCGCCGGCCCCCCCAGCCGCGCCTACCTCAAACTCTGGGAAGCCTGCACCCTCCTGCGCGCCTGGCCGCAACCCGGCGAGCTCTGCCTGGACCTCGGCGCCGCCCCAGGCGGCTGGACCTGGGCATTGGCCAAACTCGGCGCCCAGATCACCGCCATCGACAAAGCGCCCCTGGACCCCGCCATCGCCGCCATGCCTGGCGTCTCCGTGCGCCAGGAAAGCGCCTTCGCCCTAGATCCCTTGGCCGAACCCCCCGTCGACTGGCTGTTCTCGGACGTGATCGCCTACCCGTCCCGCCTGCTCACCCTTGTGCGCGCCTGGATCGCCAGCAACCGCGCCGCCCGCATCGTCTGCACCCTGAAATTCCAGGCCGCCACAGACCACGAAGCCGCCGAAGCCTTCGCCGCCATCCCAGGCGGCCGCCTCGTCCACCTCTTCCACAACAAGCACGAACTCATGTTCCTCTGGCAGCGCACGCTTTCCACCTGAGCCTTCGGGTGCTAGATCGAGCTCCAGTCGGAGCGTAGCGCAGCCTGGTAGCGCATCAGTCTGGGGGACTGGGGGTCGTGGGTTCGAATCCCGCCGCTCCGACCATTTCACACTCGTTGTCCGCCGGCCGCAGACCAGGCGGAAGCCTGCGGCCATGGACATCGGCAGTCTGCTTAATTCTTCAGGCTGGCCGGCACCACGCCGCCGTTTTCCTCAAGCTTCTGCATCACGGCCTTGTGCAGCGCGATGTTTTCCTCTGCCGTGCCGTCGGCGCCCACATGCACGGAAAGCTCGCTGGCCAGCTGCTTGCGCGCATCCAGGCTTGACTCCAGCCCGAGCAGTTTCAGCAGATCCACAATCGACGTCTGATAGTTGCCGCCGCCACCTTTGGCTGCCGCCAAGGCCGCCAGAGTCGCACCCACATCAACGGGCTGAGCCGGCGCCTGCGGGGCGGCGGACGAAGCCGCGGCCGCCGGAGCCGCGGGCGCAGCGGAAGCAGGCGCGACCACCGCTTCGGCTGCGTTGAAGATCTTGCCCATGATGTCACCAAAAATGCTCATTGCGTGCTCCCAAATGCGCCGTGATGGCGCGTAGCGGAGACGAACTAATTCTGGCGGGTATGAGAAGTTTGCAGGCAAGAGTTCTTTTTTGAAAAAAAGAACCAAAAAACTTTTATCAGCGCTATCGCGGACTCAATAGACAAAAGTTTTTGGGGCTGGCGTAGATAGCGCAGAAAGGCGTTATCTCTCAGAT
>CAZZYR010000301.1:0-3734 GCA_964658235.1 uncultured Acetobacteraceae bacterium
TCACATCGTCATGCGCCACTTTCTCGTGCAGCTTGAAGCTCAGCCGCGTCCCCTCAAAATCACCGCCCACGTAGATGGCGTAGAACCCAGGCATGCGGCCGACGATCCCAATATCGCCCGCATAGGTTCGCGCACATCCATTCGGGCATCCGGTGATCCGCACGCTGATCCGCCGTTCCGCCAGGCCGTGTTTCGCCAGCAGCGCATCGAATCCGTCCACCATCTCCGGATGCATCCGCTCCGCCTCGGTCAGCGCCAGCCCGCAGGTGGGCAGGGCAGGGCAGGACAGCGCATACTGCGCCATCGGGCTCATGGTAGCCGCCGCCTGTGTCCCATGCTCGGCCAGGATGGAGTCGATCGCCGCCCGGTCCTCCGGCCGCACATCCGTCAGCAGCACATCCTGCTGCGGAGTCATCACGAACCCAGGCGCGAACCGCTCCCCGATCAACCGCAGCGCCGTCCGCAATCTGGCACCGGCGGGTTGCGAAGGTCCGCCATCCACGATCCGCCCTGCCGCCACCGGCACGCCCAGCCACCACTTTCCGTCGCCCTGCTCATGCCAGCCGAGCAGATCCGGCACCTCCAGCCGCATCGGCCGCGCCGCCTCGAACGCGCCGCCGTAATACTGCGCCAGCGTCTCCCGCACCCAGTCCAGGCCGTGATCATCCACCACGTATTTCAACCGCGCGCGCCGCCGGTTCGTCCTGTCCCCATGATCGCGCTGCAGCCGGATCACCGCCTCCACCATGCGGATCAGATCGTCCGGCCCCACGAATGCAATCGGCGTCGCCAGCCTGGGATAGGTGCGCGCATTGTTGTGCGTCATCCCCAGCCCGCCGCCCACGGCGATGTTGTAGCCAACCAGCACATCGCCGTCGAACATCGCGACCACGCCAATATCGTTCGTCAGCACATCGATCGTGTTGTCCGCCGCATGCGTGATGCCCACCTTGAACTTGCGCGGCAGATAGGTGGGCCCATACAGCGGCTCGTCCTCGTCGCCCTCGCCGGTCGGCGCCTCGTCCAGAAAGATCTGGTAATATGCACGGGTTTTCGGCTTCAGGTGCTCGCTCAGCAGCCGCGCATCCGCCTCTATCCTTGCCTGGCGCGCATTACGCACCGGCGTCGGGCTCGCCATGATGTTGCGCACCACGTCACCGCACGCACTCATCGTGGTCAGCAGCGTGGTGTTGATCTCCGCGATCGCCGGCTTCAGGTCGCCTTTCAGGATACCATGGAACTGGATGCCCTGCCGCACCGTGATGCGCAGGCTGCCATTGGCCCTGCGGTCCGCGAGTTTGTCGAAATACAGATATTGCGCCGCCGTCATCATGCCGCCCGGCATCCGGCAGCGCAGCATGAACTGGTATTCTTTCTCGATGCCGTGCTGCTTGCGCTCGGTTGCCGTATCGCGGTCGAACTGCTCGTAGCTGCCATGAAATTTCAGCAACTGATACGCATCCTCGCTCACCTGGATGCCGCCTTCCGCCAGCTCGGCCGCCAGCGTGCCGCGCAGCCGGTGGCTCTCGGTCTTCAGCGTTTCCACGGCGGATAGTTTTGGCGGGCTGGCAGACATCATCACCTCGAACACGGTCGTATCGGAGAGTTGGAACGCTTCGGGCGTTTCCCAAGGCAAGCAGTCCTTTTTTGAAAAAAAGGACCAAAAAACTTTTATCTATGGAGTCCGCGAAGCACTGAGAAAAGTTTTTTGCTTCTTTTTTCAAAAAAGAAGTCTTCCCTAAATCGAAAACGTAATCGGCTCCGCCAAAGGCCGCGCCAGCCCCGCCGCCTCCGCCCGCCGGATCAGATCCTCCACCGTCACCCCGTGCAGCCGCCCCGCCAGCTCCGCATCCATCTCGCCCCAAAGCGGATCGACCACAAGCTCCTGAAGCGTGCCACGCGCCCCGTCATCGGCCGCGCCCTCGTCAGCCAGCGCCGTGCGCACCACCTCGTCCACATGGATATCCCGCCGCGGTCGCCCTAGCCGGTAGCCGCCTCGCGGCCCGCGAATGCTCTCCAGCAGCCCGGAGCGGGACAGCGTTTGCAACAGCGGCTCGATCCCCCGCCTTGCCAGCCCGGCCCGCTCGGCGATATCCGCCGCACTCACGGTGCTCGTCCGCCCCGCATGAAATGCCACGTCCAGAACGATCAACACGGCCAACATGCCACGGTCCCGACGCAGGATCATTACCGCCCCCGATTGCCAATTCCAACAAGACCAGCTGTAAATCTCATAATTACCCCGGAAAACCGACATGTCCACAGAAACCCCCGCCGCCCAGCCTCGCGGCCGCATTTATGATAGCGTCCTGCACACCGTCGGGGGCACCCCCCTGGTCCGGCTTCCGCGCCTGACCGCGGAAGACGGCCTCGTCGCCCACCTTTTGCTCAAGCTCGAGTTCTTCAATCCGCTCGGATCCGTGAAGGACCGGATCGGGCTCGGCATGGTGGATGCCGCCGAACAGGCCGGCCTCATCACACCCGGCCGATCCATCCTGGTGGAACCTACCAGCGGCAACACGGGCATCGCCCTGGCCTTCGTCGCCGCCGCCCGCGGCTACCGGCTGATTGTCACCATGCCCGAATCGGCGTCCATCGAGCGCCGCCGCATGCTCCGCCTGATGGACGCGCAGGTGGAACTCACCCCGCAAAAACTCGGCATGGCCGGCGCCATTTCCCGCGCCCAGCAGATCGTGGACACCACGCCCGGCGCCTGGATGCCCCGCCAGTTCGACAATCCCGCCAACCCCGCCATCCACGAAGCGACCACCGCGGAGGAGATCTGGGCGGACACCGACGGCACCGTGGACATGGTCATCGCCGGCGTCGGCACCGGCGGCACGCTCACCGGCATCGGCCGTGCGCTGCGTCCCCGCCGCCCGGGCCTGCAGATGATCGGCGTCGAACCCTCGGAAAGCGCCGTCCTCTCCGGCGACGAGCCAGGTCCGCACGGCATCCAGGGCATCGGCCCCGGCTTCAAGCCGTCCGTCCTGGACGTGGCGGAATTGGACCAGATCATCACCGTCAGCGAACGCGAAGCCATCGCCGCCGCCCGCCGCTGCGCCCGCCTGGAAGGCCTGCCCATCGGCATCTCCTCCGGCGGCATGCTCCACGTCGCCCTGGCACTGGCCCGCGCCCCGGAAAACGCCGGCCGCACCATCGTCGGCATCGTCCCCTCCTTCGCCGAACGCTACCTTTCCACGGCGCTGTTCACCGGCCTCAACTGATGCGCAGCGCCTACGCCTTCACCCACAGCATCGCCACCAGGTGGATGGACAACGACGTCTACGGCCACGTGAACAACGTGGTCTATTACAGCTATTTCGATACCGTTATTAATTTCTACCTGATCCAGCACGGCGGCCTGGACATCCACACCGGCCCCCAAATCGGCCTCTGCGTCGAATCCCACTGCAAATACACCGCTCCCCTGGCCTTCCCCGGAACCGTGGACGCCGCCCTGCGCGTTGAAAAACTCGGCACCAGCAGCGTCCGCTACGGCGTCGGCCTCTTCGCCGAAGGCGCCCCACGGCCCGCCGCCGAAGGCTGGTTCGTCCACGTTTTCGTGGACCGTGCCACCCGCCGCCCGGCGCCGATCGCCTCAGGTCTGCGTGAGGCTCTTGCAAGGCTGCAGAAGGAAGAAAGCAAAGCAGTTCTTTTTTGAAAAACAGAACCAAAAAACGTTTGCTCCTGTCGTTCGCCGCCCAACACGCGGTATGGCCGGACTAGTTCCG
>CAZZYR010000302.1:0-3732 GCA_964658235.1 uncultured Acetobacteraceae bacterium
TTTTGAAAAAAAGAACCAAAAAACTTTTTTCCAATGCTGTCGCGGACTCCATTGATAAAAGTTTTTTGCTTCTTTTTTTTCAAAAAAGAAGGCCTTCCTTTGTTTGCAGCACATCAATCCGATAACTCTCGTGCTTTGCACTGTGTGTTTGTTGTAAGTCGCTGTTCGCTTTGAACAGCTCCGCCGCCTGCTGTCCCGTGGTCGGCGTGTCCGTGAAGCCGGTCCAGTTCACGAGGACGATGGCGCGGGCTTGGGCGAGGCGGGCAGTGGTGGCGATGTCCTCGGGGGTGAGGAAGTAGAGGACTTCGCTGATGACGATGAGGTCGAACTGGCCTTCGGGCCAGTCGCGGGGGATTTGGGCCTGGCGGATGTCGACGTGGGGCAAATGGGCGCAGCGGGCGCGGGTGCGGCGGACGGGTTCGGCGGCGATGTCCACGGCGAGGAGGCGGTCCGCGCGTTCGGCGAGGCGGATGGTTTGGGCGCCGATGGAGCAGCCGATTTCCAGCGCGGTGGCGAAGCGTGGCGCGGGGAGGGCGGCGAGGGTTTGGTCGTATTTCTCGCGTTCGTAGGGGCTGGATTCGACGGACCAGGGGTCCGCGCCGCGGGCGTGGATGGCATCGAAGACGGCGGCGGGCCAGGAGCCGGTCATGCGGGCACCGTGTTGTTGCTGAACCAGGCGGCGGCTTCGGTGAGGGTTTCGTCCGGGGCGGGCTGGCGGAGGTAGGTGGCGAGGTCGCGGAGGAGGATTTCCGCGGGGTGGCCCTGGATGAAGGCGGCGAGGCCGAGGCTGCGCTGGACGAGGCGGATGAGATCGAGTGCCGCGGCTTCGACGGCGATGCGCGCGAGGTTGACGTAAGCCGCGACGTGGCCGGGGTTCGTGGTGGCCGCTTCGGCGAGGGAGGCGGCGCGGGTGAGCCAGAGGGCGGCGGTTTCCCGGGCGATGAGCGCCTTACCCATGCGGGCGAGCTGGTGGGGGTTGGTGGCGCGGCCGCGGGCGGCGAGTTCGGTTTGGGTGAGGGCGATCAGCGCGTCCATGCCGCCGAGGGTGACGGCGGAGGTGCGCCAGGCGCCGGCGGAGAAATCCGGCTGGCGGAGGTAGTCGCCGGGGTGGCCGATGATGTCCGCTTCGAGGCCGGTGAGGTCCATGGCTCCGGTGGTGGCGGCGCGCATGCCCTGGAGGCGGATGGCTGAGGGGGTGGCGCGGGCGCGGTTGTCCAGGCGGACGATGACGAGGACGGGATTGCCGGTGGGGGGCTGGGCGGTAACGAGGGCGCAGGTGAGGTGGCCGGCGCCGGAGCAGATGGATTTGGCGCCGGTGAGGTGGCGGCCGTCCAGGCGGAGGGGGGTGGCGCCGTCCGTGACCCAGAGGCCGAGGAGGTGGCCGGCGGCGGCGTCCTGTGCGAGCGCGGTGAGCTGGGCCGGCGTGCCGTAGGTGGCGACGAGGCGGATGGCGTTGACGTGGCCTTCCCATAGGCGGCCGGTGGCCAGACTCCCCTGCCCTATCTGGCGCAGCGCGTGGAGGAGCGGGGCGGCGCCAGCTGGGTGTGTGCCCCAGCCGAGGCCGCCGGCGGTGGCGGGAAACGGGGCTATGAGGGCGCCGGCTTGGTGGAGGTCCGTGATGTTGCCGGCAGGGAATGTTGCCGCGGCGTCGTATTCCGCCTGGCGCGCCTGGAAGGGGGCGATCAGGGCGGTGAGGCGATCGGACAGGGTTTGCATTCGGAACGAACGTTGCGGGCGCGCGGATGGTTTGTTGCTGGCCTTGCCAGGCGGGCACGCGCTGCCTAACTCGCGCGCGCAGGAGGAGATTTTTGCCATGTCAGACACCGCACCCGCCCCCGAAACGGCCCCAGAGAACGCGGCGCCGGAACGCCATCAGTTCGGTGCGGAGGTTGGGCGGCTGCTCGATCTGGTTGTGCACTCGCTGTATTCCGAGCGGGAGATCTTCCTGCGGGAATTGGTGGCCAACGCGGCGGATGCGACGGACCGGCGGCGGTTCGAGGCGCTGACGAACCAGGCGCTGGCGCTGCCGGAAGGGGCGGGCGTGCGGATTGTGCCGGACAAGCCGGCGCGCACGCTGACGATCGAGGACCAGGGCGTGGGGATGAGCCGGGAGGAGCTGGCGCAGAATCTGGGGACGATCGCGCGGTCCGGCACACGGGCGTTCGCGGCGGGGTTGGATGCGGCCAAGCCGGGGGAGAAGCCGAGCCTGATCGGGCAGTTCGGCGTGGGGTTCTACTCGGCGTTCATGGTGGCGGACCGCGTGGAGGTGACATCACGCAAGGCGGGCGATGACGCGGCGTGGCTGTGGGCGTCTGACGGGCGGGGGGAATATACGCTGGAGCCGGCGGCACGGGAGCATGCGGGCACCAGCATCGTGCTGCACATGAAGGCGGACGCTGAGGAGTATCTGGAGCCGTATCGGCTGGAGACGGCGATCCGGAAGTGGGCGGACCATATTGCGCTGCCGATTACCGTTGTGCGGGACGGCAAGGATGTGTCGGCGAACGAAGGCACGGCGCTGTGGCGCAAGCCGAAGAGTGAGGTGACGGAGGAGCAGACCAACGAGCTGTATCGTCATCTGGGCCACTACTTCGATACGCCTTGGGCGACGCTGCAATGGCGCGCGGAAGGGCAACTTGAGTTCTATGCGTTGCTGTATGTGCCTGGCGCGAAGCCGTTCGAGGCGGTGGAGGGCGACAGGTCTTCCCATGTGCGGCTGCATGTGCGGCGGATGTTCATCACGGACGACGCGAAGCTGCTGCCGGAGTGGCTGCGCTTTGTGCAGGGCGTGGTGGATACGGAAGACCTGCCGCTGAATGTGAGCCGGGAGATGCTGCAGGCGACGCCGGTGCTGGCGCGCATCCGCAAGGCGGTGACGAACCGGGTGATCACGGAGCTGAAGACGCGCGCGAAGGATGCGGAGAGCTACGCGGGATTCTGGGAAAATTTCGGGCCCACGATGAAGGAAGGGCTGTGGGACGATACCGAACATCGCGCGGCGCTGGGCGAGCTGATGCGGTTCAGGTCCAGCACCCAGGAGGGCTGGACGTCGCTTTCGGAGTATGTGTCCCGGATGAAGCCGGAGCAGGAGGCGATTTACATCCTGCTGGGGGACGATGCGGCCGCCCTGCCCTCCTCGCCGCAACTGGAAGGGTTTGCGGCGCGCGGGATCGAGGTGCTGCTGCTGTCCGATCCGGTGGATGCGTTCTGGCCGGAGCGGATGACGGAGCATGACGGCAAGCCGATCCGCAGCGTGACGCAGGGGGCGGCGGATTTGTCGAAGTTCTCGGCGGAGGCTGTGGAAACGGCGCCGGCGGAGGCGGAGAAGCTGATCGAGACGCTGAAGGCGGCGCTGAGGAGCCAGGTGGAGGATGTGCGGACCACGGACCGGCTGACGGGAAGTGCCGTGATTTTGGCGGCGAAGTCCGCGGGGCCGGATTTGCAGATGCAACGGCTGATGCGGCGGAGCGGGCGCGCGGGGATGACGGGGGCGCCGGTGCTGGAGATCAATCCACGGCATCCGTTGATTGCGGCGCTGGCCGCGCGGGCGGAGGCGGGGGAGGATTTGCGGGAGGTGGCGGAGACGCTGCTGGATGTGGCGCGGGTGCAGGATGGGGAGGCGCCGCTGGATCCGGCGGCGTTTGCGCGGAGGGTGATTGGGGCGATGACGAAGTAAGGAAGGAAGGCCTTCTTTTTTGAAAAAAAGAAGCAAAAAACTTTTGTTTATTGAGT
>CAZZYR010000303.1:0-3731 GCA_964658235.1 uncultured Acetobacteraceae bacterium
CATCTGCGCCGCCGCCACCTTCTTCGCCTGGTTCGTCCTCGCCCACCGCCCGGCGCAGGACAGCCTGATGGCCGCGGTCGCTGTCCTCATCATCACCTGCCCTTGCGCGCTCGCACTCGCCGTGCCCGCCGTGCAGGTGGTCGCCACATCGCGCCTGTTCCGCGCCGGCATCCTGCTGAAATCCCCCACGGCGCTCGAACGCCTGGCCACTGTCGATACCGTCGTCTTCGACAAAACCGGCACCCTGACCGAACCTTCCCTCTGCCTCGCGGACGGCCACACTGTGGAAGCGCTCGCCACCGCCGCCGCGCTGGCCACCACCAGCCTCCACCCGCTGTGCCGCGCCTTGGCCGCATCGGCCGGCCCCGTCGCACCCGCCGAAGGCGTTGTGGAATCCCCCGGCGAAGGCCTGCGCCTCGCCAGCGCGGACGGAGACATCCGCCTCGGCAGCCGCGCCTTCTGCGGCTTGGCGCCACAAGCCTCTGTCTCCCCCGAACTGTGCCTCACCCGGCCACACGCACCGCCCACGATCTTCGCCTTCGCCGAACGCCTCCGCCCGGACGCGCCAGACGCCATCACGCAACTCCGCGAACGTGGTTTCGAACTCGAGATCATCTCCGGCGACCATCTGGCGCCGGTGAACCGGATTGCCGCCGCACTCGGCATCACCCGCGTGCACGCCCGCTTCAGCCCGGTGCAGAAGGCCGCGCGCATCGCCGAACTGCAAGCCGCCGGCCATCACGTGCTGATGGTCGGCGACGGCCTGAATGACGGCCCATGCCTCGCCGCCGCCGATGTCTCCCTCGCCCCCACCAGCGCCGCCGATATCAGCCAAACCGTCGCGGACGCCGTCTATCAGGGAGACCGCCTCGGCCCCGTCGCCGCGGTGCTCAAAGTCGCGCATCGCGCCCGCATCACCATGCGGCAGAATCTCGCACTCTCGCTCGGCTACAACGTCGTCATGCTGCCCTTGGCCGCCGGCGGTTACGTCACACCTTGGGTGGCCGCGCTCGCCATGTCGTGCTCATCCATCCTGGTCATCACAAACGCCGTCCGCCTGCAGGGGATGCGGCTATGACCGCGCTCATCTGGCTCATTCCGCTCAGCCTCTGCCTCGGCGCGGGCGCATTGTGCCTGTTTTTGTGGGCACTGCGGTCGGGGCAGTATGAGGATATGGAGGGGGCGGCAAGCAGGATACTGTTTGATGAGTGAAGGCCTTCTTTTTTGAAAAAAAGAAGCAAAAAACTTTTGTCAGTGCTGTCTCGGACTCAACGGATAAAAGTTTTTTGGTTCTTTTTTTCAAAAAAGAACTGCTTCCCTCCTTACTTCTTTGGCGCCCCTTTGCACCGCTCGCTGCAATATTTCACCTCGTCCCAAACCTTTGCCCATTTCTTCCGCCATGTGAACGGCCGCCCGCACGCGGCGCACACCTTCGTTGGCAAATCACCTTTCTTGCGCATGCACCCGCAGCATCCCGTCAGCATCACGCATCTGCACCAGCTCACCACGCCGCCGCATGTAATTTACATGCGCCAGCACCTCGCCGAACGCGAACCCCGTCTGATGCGAATCCATCTTCCGTTTGAACAGCACAGGCAACAGATCCGCCGCCGTGCGCGGTGCCGTCCGCACCGCCTCCGCAATCAGCGCGCACCGTTCCGCATGATGCAGCGCCAGTTCCTCCAGCCGCGTATGCAGCCCGCGGAACGGCAGCAAATGCCCCGGCAGCACCAGCACATCCTCCGGGATCTCCCGGCCCAGCGCATCCAGGGACGCCAGATACTCGCCCAGCGGATCTGCGTCCGGCTCCATCGCCTGCACGGAAATATTCGGTGAAATTCGCATCAGCACCTGGTCCGCCGACAAAAACAGCCCGTCCGCCTTGCATTCCAGCATCGCCTGCTCCGGCGCATGGCCCCCGCCGGTATGCACCCGGAAACTCCGCCCGCCGATCCGCACATCACGCCCCGCCACCAGCCGGTGGTATTCGGTCGGCAACCCGGTCACCAACTTCAGATAGCCATGGCCGTCGCCGGCCACCCGCCCGCCTGCCTCCACGTCCAGCCCGCGCTCGGCATAGAACGCCGTATTGGCGGCCACCACCCGGTTCTCCAGCACCCGCACCATCAAGAACTCGGTGCGCGGCATCCACAGCGGCGCGCCGAAACGCTCCGTCAGCCAGCCCACCAGCCCCACATGATCCGGATGAAAATGGCTGCAGAAGATCCGCGTCAGCCGTTGCTCCTGCAGCGGCCCCGCAAACGCCGCCTCCCACGCCGCCCGCGTCTCGTCCGTCCCCAGCCCGGTGTCGAACACCGCCCAGCCGCCATCGTCCTCGATCAGATAAACGTTCACGTGATCCAGCAGGAACGGCAGCTTGAAGCGCAGCCATAAAATGCCGGGCGCCACCTCACGCACCTCACCAGGCTCAGGAGCCTCCGCAAACGGAATCTGGATATCGGCGGCCTGGTTCAAAGCGAGCATTCCCCGAACCTAAGGTTCGCCGCGCCGCAACACAATCTGACCCCCGCCGCCATCACCCGTCTGCACTTATCCAAAAACACACCCAAAACCCCAAAGCCCGCACCCAAACAGCGAACTGGCACCGTTCTTCTTGGTGTCCTTGGTGCCCTTGGTGGTGAATCCTTGCCTTTGCCTTGCCTTGCCCCGCCGAAGCGTTGACGCGCCGATCCCCCGCCCGGTATGTTATAATATAACATTACGAGGTCCGCGCATGGCGGCGTTCCGTTTTGCGCTCCTCACCACGCTGGCCACCCTCTCGACACCCGCCGCCCGCGCTGCCCCCGCGCCTGACACCCCCGCCGCCGCAGAAACAATCGTCGTCACCGCCAAGCGCCTCAACGCCGCGCGCAGCCGCATCCAGCCCAGCCTGGGCGCCACCGTCACCACCTTCTCCGCCGCCACGCTCGCCAAAATCCCCCAGGGCGACAACGCCCCGCTCAGCACCGTCCTCCTGCAAGCCCCCGGCGTCGCCCAGGACAGCTACGGCCAACTCCACGTCCGCGGCGACCACAACGATGTCCAATACCGCCTGGACGGCGTGCAACTCCCTGAAGGCCTCGCCGTCTTCGGCCAGGCGCTGGAAGGCCGCTTCGCCCACGCCGTCGCCTTCATCACCGGCGCCCTGCCCGCGCAATACGGCGTGCTCCAGGCCGCCGTGGTGGACATCACCACCAAATCCGGCGCCACGGACCCCGGCGCGGAACTCTCCCTCTACGGCGGCGCACGGGACCTCTTCCAGCCCAGCGCCTCCTATGGCGGCAGCGCCGGCAAATGGGACTGGTTCGTCACCGGAGACTTCCTCCATTCCCGCGTCGGCATTGAAAACCCAACCTCCGCCTTCAACGCGGTGCATGATCTCAGCAACCAGTATCACGGCCTGGCGCACCTCGATTATACAGTCGACGACAGCACGCGCGTCAGTCTGCTCACCGGCATCTCCAACGCCCAGTTCCAGATTCCCAACAACCCCGGCCAAACCCCGCAACTCGGCCTCTCGGTGGACGGCATCACCACCGCGAACAGCGCCAGCCTCACCGAGCATCAGCGCGAGCTCACCGATTTCGCCATCCTCTCCCTGCAGCAGCACTTCGAAAACATCGATGTGCAAACCTCGCTGTTCTCCCGCTACAGCAGCCTCTATTTCACCCCGGACCCGCTGGCGGACCTGCTGTTCACCGGCATCGCGCAAACCGCCGCCCGCTCCGTCT
>CAZZYR010000304.1:0-3727 GCA_964658235.1 uncultured Acetobacteraceae bacterium
CGCGGATCGAGCGGGGAGCCGGGGACGGCGAAGAGTTCGCGGTTGGCGTCTTGGGCGAGGCGGGCGGTGATGAGGCTGCCGGAGCGCAGTGCTGCTTCGATGACGATGAGGCCGAGGGAGAGGCCGGCGATGAGGCGGTTGCGGCGGGGGAAGTGGCGGCTTTGGGGGGCGGTGCCCCAGGGGGCTTCGGTGACGACGCAGCCGCGTTCGGCGATGCGGGCCTGGAGGTCCGCGTGTTCGGGCGGGTATGGCTGGTCCAGGCCGCCGGCGGTGGCGGCGACGGTGAGGCCCACGTGGAGCGCGCCGGTGTGGGCGGCGCCGTCGATGCCGCGGGCCATGCCGCTGACGACGACGAGGCCGGCGGTGGCGAGGTCCGTGGCAAGGGCTTCGGCCATGCGCTGGCCGTTGGCCGAGGCATTGCGGGCGCCGACGATGCCAACGGCGCGGCCGTGGAGTGCGGCGGGGTTGCCGAGGATGGAGAGGACGGGGGGCGGGTCCGGCAGGAGGGCCATCAACGGCGGGTAATTCTCGCCGCCGATGAAGAGGATTTGGCCGCCGGCTTTGCGGACGCGGTCCAGTTCGCGTTCGGCGTCCCGGGCGGTGGGGATGGTGGGAGGGGTGGCGCGGCCGCCGGCGCGGGCGAGATCCGGAAGGGCGGCGATGGCGTCCGCTGCGGTGGGGAACTGGGCCATGAGGCGGCGGTAGGTGACGGGGCCGACGCCGTCCGTGCGAGCGAGGCGGAGGCGGTCCGTGTCGTCGCTGCTCATGCCTTGCGGCCGAAGCGGGGTTCCGTGCCGGCGCGGAGGCGGGCGATGTTGGCGTGGTGGCGCACGAAGACGAGGATGGCGATGGCGAGTGGGGCGGCCCACCAGAAGGGCGGGAGAAGGATGGCGGCCAGGAGGGGGGCGGCGGCGAAGGCGGTGAGCGCGGAGGCGGACGAGATGCGGGTGGCGGCGAAGACGGCGAGCCAGATGGCGCAGCAGGCCGCACCCAGGCGCCAATCCAGGCCGATCAGGGCGCCGAGGCCGGTGGCCACACCCTTGCCGCCGCGGAAGCGGAGCCAGACGGGGAAGCAGTGGCCGAAGACGACGGCGAAGGCGGCGAGCGGCATCCAGACGGGGCCGGTGAGGAAGCCGGCGAGGGCCACGGCGAGCGTGCCTTTGGCGCCGTCCAGCAGAAGCGTGCCGGCGGCAAGGCCTCGGCGGCCGGTGCGCAGGACGTTCGTGGCGCCGATGTTGCCGGAGCCGACCTGGCGGATGTCGCCCAGGCCGGCGGCGCGGGTGAGGAGCAGGCCGAAGGGGATGGAGCCGAGGAGATAGGCCAGGGCGGCGGTGCCGAAGCTGAGGGCTTCGAGGTGGAGCCAGAGGCTCATGGGGCGCCGTCCGCGGTGAAGACGCGGCGGCCGGCTTTCCAGGTGCCCAGGACGCGGCCTTCGAGGGCGCGGCCATCGAACGGGGTGTTCTGGGCTTTGCCGGGGAGGCGGCCGGCCTGGACCTGCCAGATGCGGTCCGGGTGGAACAGGCAGAGATCCGCCGGGGCGCCGCGGGCCAGTGTGCCGGCGGCGGAGCCGAGCAGGCGGGCGGGGCGGTGGGTGAGCAGGCCTAGGGCGTGGGACAGGCCGAGGCGGCCGCCGTGGTGCTGGGCGAGCGTGATGCCGAGGAGGGTGGCGAGGCCGGTGCCACCGGAAGCGGCCTGGGCAAAGGGGAGGCGCTTGTCATCGGCGTCGCGCGGCTGGTGGTCGGACGCCACGGCATCGATGGTGCCGTCCACCAAGGCGGCGGCGATGGCGGCGCGGTCCGATTCGGGGCGGAGCGGGGGGGAAAGCTTGGCGTAGGTGCGGTAGTCGCCGATGGCGGTTTCGTTCAGGTCGAAATAGGGCGGGGCGGTGTCGCAGGTGACGTCCAGGCCTTCATCCTTGGCGCGGCGGATCAGGGCGATGGTCTCGGCGGTGGAGACGTGGGCGACGTGGAGCGCGCCGCCGGTGAGGCGGGCCAGGCGGATGTCCCGCGCGACGAGGATGGCTTCGGCGACGAGGGGGATGCCGGGGAGGCCGAGGCGGGTGGCGAGTTCGCCTTCCGTGGCGGCGCCGCCTTCGGCCAGGGAGGGATCCTCCGGGTGCTGGACGACGCGGCCGCCGAAGGCGCGGGCGTAACTCAGGACGCGGCGCATGAGCTGGGCGCTGGCGAGCGCGCGCTTGCCGTCCGTGAAGGCGACGGCGCCGGCTTCGCGGAGCAGGCCGAGCTCGGCCATTTCCTCGCCACGGCAGCCGCGGGTGATGGCGGCATACGGCAGGATGGTGAGGCTGCCGGTGGCATCCCCGCGGCTGCGCAGGAGGAAGACCAGCGCGGGATCATCGATGGCAGGCTGGCTGTCCGGCAGGGCGGCGAGCGTGGTGATGCCGCCGGCGGCGGCGGCGGCGGCGGCGCTGGCGATGGTTTCACGGTATTCGAAGCCGGGTTCACCGAGGGCGGCGCGCATGTCCACGAGGCCGGGGCAGAGGATGGCGCCGCCGCCGTCGATGATCTCGGTGTTGTCCGGGCGGCCGAGGTTGGCGCCGTGGTCGAGGATGAGGCCGTCGCGGACTAACAGTCCGCCTTGAGTGTCTAAGCCACTCGAGGGGTCAAGCAGGTGGACGTTTTCGATAAGCATCAAGGCAAGCAGTTCTTTTTTGAAAAAAAGAACCAAAAAACTTTTGCGAATGGGGCGCGCGGTGCAGGAGAGAACCGCGACAGCCGGAGAAAAGTTTTTTGCTTCTTTTTTTCAAAAAAGAAGGCCTTTCCTTCAAACATTCCTTGTCTGCCTTCGCCCCAGCACATCCAGCACGGCCATCCGAACAGCTACCCCCATCTCCACTTGTTCGCGAATCAAGCTGCGTGCCGGATCGTCCGCAACCGCGCTGTCGATCTCCACGCCGCGGTTCATGGGGCCGGGGTGCATGACAAGTGCGTCCGGTTTGGCGCGGGCCAGGCGGGCGGCATCCAGGCCGTAGAACCGGAAGAATTCGCGGGCGGAGGGGACGAGGCCGCCTTTCATGCGCTCGCGCTGCAGGCGGAGCATCATGACGATGTCCACGCCGGCAAGGCCGGCATCCATGTCGTGAAAGACCTCGATGCCCAGGCGGTCGATGCCGGGGGGCATCAGGGTGGGGGGTCCGACGAGGCGGACGGCGGCGCCCATGGTGGTGAGGAGATAGATGTTGGAGCGGGCGACGCGGCTGTGGGCGATGTCCCCGCAGATGGCGACGGTGAGGCCCTGGAGCGTGCCGCGGCGGCGGCGGATGGTGAGTGCGTCCAGCAGGGCCTGGGTGGGGTGTTCGTGCATGCCATCGCCGGCATTGATGACGGCGGCGTCAACCTTTTGGGCGAGGAGGGCGGGCGCGCCGGACTGGTCGTGGCGGACCACCAGCAGGTCGCATTGCATGGCGTTGAGCGTGGTGGCGGTGTCCAGCAGGGTTTCGCCCTTGTTCACGGAGCTGGCGGAGACGGACATGTTGATCACGTCCGCGCCGAGGCGCTTGCCGGCGAGTTCGAAGCTGGTGCGGGTGCGGGTGCTGTCCTCGTAGAACAGATTGATGAGCGTGCGGCCGCGGAGCAGGTCGCGCTGGGTCTTGCCGGAGCGGTTGAGCAGCACGTAGCTCTCGGCCAGGTCGAGCAGGCCGGCGATCTCCGGCGGGTAGAGGCCTTCGATCGCCAGCAGGTGTTTGTGGGCGAACATCAGGCGACCGCGC
>CAZZYR010000305.1:0-3722 GCA_964658235.1 uncultured Acetobacteraceae bacterium
AAATGGTCCGGCGGCTATCTGTGGGCCTGCAAGAATTACGACGGTGACGTGCAGTCGGACATCGTGGCCCAGGGGTTCGGCTCCCTCGGCCTCATGACAAGCGTGCTGATGAGCCCGGATGGCAAGACGATTGAAAGTGAAGCCGCCCACGGCACTGTCACCCGCCATTTCCGCGAGCATCAGAAGGGCAGGGAGACCAGCACCAACCCCATTGCCTCGATCTTCGCCTGGACCCGCGGCCTGATTTACCGCGGCCGCTTCGACGGCACGCCGGATGTAACCGCCTTCGCCGAAACGCTTGAAAGGGTTTGCATTGAGACTGTGGAGTCCGGCGCCATGACCAAGGACCTCGCAATCCTGGTTGGCCCCAAGCAGCCCTGGCTCAATACCCAGGACTTTTTGGCACGCATCGACACAAATCTCCGCGCTGCCATGACAACAGGGTCAAGCCGGGGCAACCGAAAAGGGAAGTAGCCACCACGGCCCCAAGAACACCAAAAGCAAGGCACCAAGCTGCATGCATCTCTTTTTCGTCGTGTCATGGGCAGTCTTGGTGGTGAATCCTGTTCCCTCGCCCATTTTAGCGTTAGCCAATTGGAGACCGCGTAGATGCCTCCTACCCGCCGCACTTTCCTGATGGCAACCTTGATGACCGGCTTCACCCCCGCCATCGCACAGGCACAGTCCGCTCCTCCCATCCACACGGATCCTGCCGGCCTGGACGCGGGGGAAACCCAGATCCCCGTCGCGGACGGCCATCTGCCAGCGTATTTTGCCCGTCCCACCGGCGCCGGCCCGTTTCCCACCATCCTGGTCATCGAGGAAATCTTCGGCGTCCATGAATACATCAAGGACGTTTGCCGCCGCTTCGCCAAGCTCGGCTACCTTGCCGTGGCTCCGGAACTCTACGCACGCATCGCCGACCTCTCGAAAATGACGGATCCGCAGCAGATTTTCCGTGACGTCATTCTCAAGGCCCCTGACGCCATCATGCTAAGCGATCTTGACAGCACGCTCGCCTGGGCTGCCGCCAATGCGGGTGATCCCAAGCGCATCGGCGTCACAGGATTCTGCCGCGGCGGCCGGGACACCTGGCTGTATGCTGAACATAATCCGCATCTGCTTGCTGCTGTTGCCTGGTATGGTCCGGTGCACGGTCCGGTCTCTACCATCCAGCCGCACACTCCCATGGACGGCGCTGCCAGCCTTCGCTGCCCCCTGCTCGGCCTCTATGGTGCCAAGGACGCAAGCATCCAACGCACGGATGTGGAGGCGGCCGCGCAGACCGCGCGGGACGCCGGCCACACCGTGGAGCTTCACTTCTTCGATGCCGGGCACGGCTTCCACGCCGACTATCGCCCAACATATAACCAGGCAGCGGCCGAGCAGGGCTGGGCGGACGCCTTGTCCTGGTTTCGCGGCCATGGATTGGCGTGAGCACCACCGCTACCAGGTCTACCATCGACGCTGCACCGCCAACCCCCGCCCAGCTCCGTCGCGCAATCGCCGGACTGATGCTGGTGTTGGCGCTGGCGTCGCTGGACGGCAATATTGTTGGCCCTGCTCTGCCGCGCATTGTCAGCGATCTCGGCGGCCTGGCGCATCTCTCTTGGGTCGTCACGGCCTTTGCTGTCGCGTCCACCGCCAGCACGCCGCTCTACGGCAAGCTGTCGGACCAGTTCGGCCGTCGCGCCGCCTTCTTCGCCTCTATCGGCCTGTTTCTTCTGGGATCGGTCTGCTGCGGCGCCGCCCGCAGCATGCCCATCCTGATTGCCGCCCGGGCCTTGCAGGGCGCGGGTGCCGGCGGCCTGATCACGCTGACCCAGACTGCCATCGCGGACCTGGTCTCCCCGCGCGAACGCGGTCGGTGGCAGGGGATGGTCGCCGCCGTCTTCGCCGTGTGCAGCGTCGCCGGCCCGTTGCTTGGCGGCGTCATCACGGACGTCGCCTCCTGGCCCTGGATCTTCTATCTCAATCTGCCCATCGGGGCGGCGGCCCTCGCCATCCTCGCCGTCAGCCTGCCACATCGGCCGCCGCGCCCCACGGGCAAGATCGACGCTGCCGGCTTCGCGCTCCTGATCGGAGCCACTTGCACCAGCCTGCTCCTGTTGAGCTGGGCCGGCACTGCCTATGCCTGGACCTCTCCTCCCATCCTCATACTCGCCGGCACCACGCTGCTCATGCTCGGGCTTCTAGTCCCGGTGCAGCGCCGTGCCGCGGAACCGGCCTTGCCGCCGCATCTGTTCGCGGACCGCGTCTTCAGTTGCGCCGTCAGCGCCATGACGCTGTTGTCCGCCGCCCTGTTCGGCAGCCTCGTCTTCATTCCGCTCTATTTCCAATTGGTTTTCGGCGCCTCCGCCACGGAAGCCGGTCTGCGCATGGCTCCGCTGATGGGCGGCCTGATTGTCAGTTCCGTCATCGGCGGCCGCCTGGTCAGCAGCACCGGGCGCTACAAGCGGTATCCGGTGGTGGGTCTGGCCATCGGCGCGGCAAGCCTGGCCGTCATGGCCGCGGCCACCCTGCACGGCGTTTCAGCCAACGGCTTCGACGCACTGTTGATTGTCCTCGGCATGGCCCTTGGTCTTGTCATGCCCAACGTCACTACCGCGGTCCAGAATGCGGTCTCCCCGCATGACGTGGGCGTGGCCACCGCCACGCTCGGCTTCTTTCGCTCGCTCGGCGGCGCCCTTGGCGTGGCAGTGGCCGGCACCATCCTGTCGACCACCCTGCACGGTGCCGGATCGGCACTCAGCCTCGGCCTTACCGAATTGCGCGCGCTACCGCCTGCCGAGCACCTGCATCTGGTATTGGCCTACAGCCATGCCTTGTCCTGGATTTTTGCCGCCGCTGCGATGATGACGGTCTGTGCGTTCGTGATCGTGTTGTTCATGCCGGAGCGAGCGTTGCGTGGGAGGTAAAAAGGATGGCCTTCCTTCACTCCTCCGGCTCCGTCGTAAACAGCAACGGAAACCCTTCCTTCCGCGCCGCATCCACCGCATTCGTGGCCTTCGTCTCCGCCACCTCCTGCGTGAACACCGCCACCACGCACGCCCCGCGCTGATGCGCCGTGCTCATCACCTGCCGGGCCTTTTCCTCGCCAAGCCGGAATTCCGCTTTCAGGATACGCACCACGAAGCTGCGCGGCGCGAAATCGTCGTTGACCAGGATCACCTTGTGCAGCTTTGGCCGCTCCACCTGGAGTTCGGTCTGCCCCCGCTGGATCGTGATCGTCTCAGGCACTGCACACTCCCTCACCCAGGGCTGGCGGCCGAGCCGGCCAGCAATCCGCCATCGATGTTGAATTCCGAACCGGTGATATAGGTCGCTTCGTCGGACGCCAGTAGGACCGCCACGGCAGCAACCTCGGCCGCCGTTCCGAACCGCCGCAGCGGCGTGTCCCGCACGAACGCCGCCATCCGCTCTGCCCGGTCCTCGCCATTGCCCAGCATCGCCTCCCACATGGGCGTCAGGATGGCGGCCGGATGGATCGAATTGCAGCGGATCGCCAGTCGTTGCGCCGCGCACCAGAGGGCCACGCTCTTGGTATGATTGCGCACCGCCGCCTTGGAGGACGCGTAGGCCGCGGCACCGGGGATGCCCACCAGCCCGGACCGCGAGGAGATATTGATGATCGACCCCGCGCCGGCGAGGCGCATGGCGCGGATGGCGTGCTTGCAGCCAAGAAACACGCCATCCAGGTTCACCGCGTGAACCGCGCGCCA
>CAZZYR010000306.1:0-3717 GCA_964658235.1 uncultured Acetobacteraceae bacterium
GCGCGGCCGCCACTTCGAATTCGGCCCGGCCGAGACGCTCGATCTCGCCAGCATGGACGTTGTCCTAATGCGCCAGGACCCGCCGTTCGACATGGCCTATATCACCGCCACCCACATGCTGGAGCATATCGTGCCGCGCGACGGCCAGCCCGGCACCCTTGTGGTGAACGATCCCGCGAGTGTCCGCAACGCGCCGGAGAAGCTGCTGGTGACGCATTTCCCGGACCTGATGCCGCCCACGCTGATCACCTGGGACCTGGACGCCATCCGCGCCTTTCGCGCCGAGCACCGCGACATCATCGTCAAGCCGCTCTTCGGCAATGGTGGGGCAGGGGTGTTCCGAATCAAGGAAGACGACGAGAATCTTGCCTCCCTGCTCGAAATGCACTTCGCCCGCTCCCGCGAGCCGCTGATGATCCAGCGTTACGAACCGGCCGTGCGGCAGGGCGACAAGCGCATCATCCTGATCGACGGCGAACCCGCCGGCGCCATCAACCGCGTGCCTGCCCAGGGCGAGGCGCGATCGAACATGCATGTGGGCGGCCGCGCCGAAGCAAGCGGCATGACCGCGCGGGACCTGGAGATCTGCCGGCGGATCGGCCCCTTGCTCCGCGATCAGGGATTGATTTTCGTCGGTATCGACGTGATCGGCGACTGGCTGACCGAAATCAACGTCACTTCGCCGACCGGGCTGCAAGAGATATCGCGGTTCGATGGCACCGATCTATCGGCCGCCATCTGGCAATCCATCGAGGCAAAGAAGGCGCGTGCGGCACACGCTGCCTGAGGCTACGGCCGCACGTCCAACGGCAACGAATCGCCTATCCGACCCGTTGCCCGCCCGATCTGTCGCTAGGCGGAAGCCCGGTGCGCGCGGTGGCGCACGATCATCGCGATCGTGACGGCAACCAGGAACAGCACCACGCTGGAGGGCTCCGGAACCGATACGGGCGGCGGCGTCGGCGTGACGACAGGCGGAACGGAAATCACCGGTGGCGGCAGGCCAGGGCCGGTCGGGCCGCCAGGCGGCGTGACAAATCCGTGCGGGACGACAGTGCTGGCAACCCCGGCGCCCAGCAGCGACGCCGCGCCAACCACGGCAGCCTTGGGCGCGGCGGCGACTGGAAACTTCGCGAGTGGCTTGCTTGGCAGATGCTTGCCGCATGCGTCCGAAGGCACGGCCGCGACCTTTGCGGAGGCAGTCTGAACGTGGTGAACGCGGTGGCGAAACCGGCCAACCACGCGGTGGACAGCATGATGCGTGTGGTGCGTCACGTGCACCGGGGCACCAGGATCAGCGACGGTCAGGCAAGGATCGTAGGCCAATTGTCACTCCAGGAAAGCGCCCACCCGCGCCCTCAATCTATGTACCCGACCAATATCCTAACACAACGATAAAGGAAAGCCTTTTTTGATATGCGTCTTTTATTCTCGACGGAGGAGGCCGTCATTCACCAGGCTGGATACCCTGCCTGCCGAAAATCCCTTTCGTAAGGCTGCTTCATCATATTCGCTGGAAACCCAGGTGAGAAAGGGCAACCGCCCCTCGGCCTCGCGCGCGTATATTCTAAAAAATGTATCAAGGATGCCCGTTCTGGACCGGCTGAAATGCCCGAATCGCCAGGAAAGCTGCGTCAACGCCTGCGCCGCTGTTCCACCTTCGAAGAGGATCGCCAATCCGGAAGCCAGTCCCGCCCGGTCCGCGCCGGATTTGCAATGCATCAGCGCCGGTGTCTGCAACTCCCGGTAAATCTCAGCAAAGCGCAGGATACGGTCCTTGTGCGGCGCGCCGCGGCTCTCGAACGCCATATCCACGTGGATCAGCCCGAGGCGCCCGGCAGCCTCACGTGACAGGGCATCGGACCCGCATTGCCGGTGTCCGCGCAGATTTATGAGTGTCTTCAACCCATACCGGCGCTTCAGCGCAGCCAAGCGGCCTGGTGTCGGGTGATTGGACCGGTAGAGCCGCCCGGGCACCACCTCGGCGAAATTATCCCAGAGCACCCGGAACGCCGCATGGTCCACGAGCAGCGAATCGGACCAGGCGCGGGCCCGGCGGACGGGCGTGGAGAGGTCACTTGCGAACATCGCCTGCCCGTAGCAGCTTTCGAACCCCTTCGCTGCCGGTCAGCCCTGGCGTTCGGCGATCAGCGACTTGATCTCCTGGATTGCCTTGGCAGGATTCAGCCCCTTCGGGCAGGTCTGGGTGCAGTTCATGATCGTGTGGCAGCGATATAGCTTGAACGGATCCTCAAGCGCATCCAACCGCGCGCCGGTATTTTCGTCCCGGCTATCCGCGATCCAGCGATACGCGGCCAGCAGGGTGGCCGGGCCCAGATACTTGTCGCCGTTCCACCAGTAGCTGGGGCAGGCGGTGGTGCAGCAATAGCAAAGGATGCACTCCCACATCCCATCCAGCTTGGCGCGCTCCTCCCGGCTCTGCAGGCGCTCGCCATCCGGCGGCGCCGGGCTGTCCGCCTTCAGCCAGGGCTGGATGCTCTGCAACTGTGCGTAGGCGGTCGACAGGTCCGGAACCAGATCCTTGATCACCGGCATGTGCGGCAGCGGATAGATGGTCACCGCGCTCTTCACTTCGGCCGTTGGCTTGAGGCAGGCCAGCGTGTTGCCGCCATCGATGTTCATCGCACAGCTGCCGCAAATCCCCTCCCGGCAGGACCGGCGGAACGTCAGCGTCGGGTCGATCTCGTTCTTGATATAGATGAGCGCGTCCAGGACCATGGGTCCGACGCGATCGAGATCGAGCGTGTAGGTGTCGATGACAGGATTCTTCCCGTCATCGGGATTCCAGCGGTAGATGCGGAATTCCTTGGTGCGCTTAGCGCCGTCGGGCGCTTTGAAGACGCGGCCTTTGCCGACGCGGCTGTTTTTGGGGAGCGTTAGCTCGACCATGGGGGACTCCAAAAGGAAGGAAGACTTCTTTTTTGAAAAAAAGAAGCAAAAAACTTTTGTCCATTGGCGCGCGCGGTGCGGCTGGCACCCGGCTCAATAGAGAAAAGTTTTTTGGTTCTTTTTTTCAAAAAAGAACTGCTTAATAAACCCGCTTCTTCGGCGGAAACACCTGCACTTCATTCGTCAGCGTCTGCATCCGGACCGGCCGATACCCCAACGCCACATCGCCGCCATCCCCCACCCAGGCCAGCGAATGCTTCATCCACTCCGCATCGTCGCGGTCCGGAAAATCGTCATGCGCCTGCGCCCCGCGGCTCTCCTTGCGGGCTTCCGCGCTGACCATCGTGGCCGCCGCGTTGCGCACCAGGTTCTGCAGCTCCAGTGCCTCCACCAGATCCGAATTCCAGATCAGGCTGCGGTCGCTCACGGACATGTCCGCCAGCCCGCCCCACAGGTTGCTCATCTTCTGCACACCTTCGGTCAGGCTCTGGCTGTCGCGGAACACTGCCGCGTGCCGCTGCATCGTCCGCTGCAGCGTGTCGCGCAGATGCGCCACCGGCGTCGCACCACTGGCATGACGCGTCCAGTCGAACCGATCCAGGCTTGCCTCGCCGGCGCGGGCGGGCAGGGGGGCCTGGCTGGCGCCCGGCGTCACGACCTCGGCCGCGCGATGGCCGGCAGCCCGGCCGAACACCACCAAGTCCAGCAGCGAGTTGGTCCCCAGCCGGTTTGCCCCATGCACGGACACGCAGGCTGCTTCGCCCACCGCCATCAACCCGGGCACGGTCGCGTCCGGATCATTGCGGG
>CAZZYR010000307.1:0-3705 GCA_964658235.1 uncultured Acetobacteraceae bacterium
TCTTTTTTGAAAAAAAGAAGCAAAAAACTTTTATCCATTGAGTCCGCGTCAGCACGGATAAAAGTTTTTTGGTTCTTTTTTTCAAAAAAGAACTGCTTTCTTCCTCATATATCCAACCCAATATCTAAAACCTTGGCACTATGCGTCAGCCACCCCAGCGACAATAAATCCACCCCGCTCTCCGCCATCGCCGGCGCGCTCGCCAGATCGATCCGGCCTGATGCCTCGGTGATCGCCCGGCCGCCCACCATGGCCACCGCCTCGCGCAACTGATCCGGCGTCATGTTGTCCAGCAGCACGGCATCCACGCCGATTGCCAGCACCTCCTGCAATTGCGCCAGCGTGTCCACCTCGATCTCGATCTTCACCAGATGGCCGGCATGCGCCCGCGCGCGCGCCAAAGCCGGGCCCACCCCGCCGGCGATGGCGATGTGATTGTCCTTGATCAGGATGGCGTCATCCAAACCGAACCGGTGATTGGCCCCGCCGCCGCACCGCACGGCGTATTTCTCCACGCCGCGCAGTCCGGGGGTAGTCTTGCGCGTGCACGTCACGCGCGCCTTGGTATGCGCGATGGCGTCCACGATCGCGGCAGTGGCGCTGGCGATGCCGCTGAGATGGCCGAGGAAGTTCAGCGCCACCCGCTCGCCGGTCAGGATGCCGCGCGCCGGACCGGCAATACGCGCTATCACATCGCCGGGCTGCAGCCGCGCCCCGTCCGGCAGGCGCACGTCCAGCGCGATTGCCGGATCGACCAGCCGGAACGCCAGGGCCGCCAGATCGATTCCTGACAGCGTTCCCGCCTGCCGCGCGACGAAGGCGGCCTCGGCCTGCAGGCCTGGGGGCACCAGCGCGTCCGTGGTGATGTCCCCCGCGCGTCCCAGATCCTCCACCAGCGCCGCGCGCACCAGCGGCTCCAGCAGCACGCCCGGAAGCGGGGTCACGGTGCGTGCCGCGCCTGCTCCGGTCGAACGGGTGCGCGGGCCAGCCGGCGCGCCTCATCCAGGGTCAGGGTCATGCGATATGCCAGCGCGGGTTCCCGCGCGGGGTAATCCGTGCGTGCGTGCCCGCCCCGGCTTTCCTCGCGCCGATGCATCGCCACTACCATCATCAAGCCCAGTGCCGCCGCGTCCGACCCGGCAGCCAGCGGCGCCAACGCGTCCGCGGCAGCGGACAGCCCTGCTGCATCCCGGAGCACCCCGGCATGGCGAGACAAGAGTGAGCGGACGAACGCCGTGTCCTGCACCGCCGGCGCGGACACCGCGGCCACCGGTGACGCGCGGCCCGCCATGGCACCCGCCACGCTGCGCGCGGCAATCCGCCCGGTCACGGCCGCCTCGAGCAGGGAGTTGCTGGCCAGCCGGTTCGCGCCATGCAACCCGGTGCAGGCAGCCTCACCGCAGGCCCACAGCCCTGGCAGCGTGCTGCAGCACGCCGCATCCACCGCAATCCCGCCCATGTGGTAATGCGCGGCCGGCCGGATGGGTATGGGCGATACCGCCGGATCGATGCCTGCCGCCAGGCAGGACGCGGTGATGACCGGGAAACGCGTCGCGAACCGGCTGCCCAGCGCGCCACGCGCATCGAGAAACACCTGATGCCCGGACTGCATCTGTCCCCACACCGCGCGGCTAACCACGTCACGCGGTTCAAGCTCCGCGCGCCGCCATTCGGGCCGGTCCGCCATGAAGCGGATGCCTGCCTCGTTCACAAGTATGGCGCCTTCACCGCGCACCGCCTCGCTGACCAGCGGCATCGGATCCAGTCCAACGTCCAAAGCTGTAGGGTGGAACTGGACAAACTCCATGTCCGCCAACGCCGCTCCGGCGCGCGCCGCCAGCATCAGGCCGCCGCCGATCGCCCCAGCTGGATTGGTGCTGTGCGCATACAAGCCGCCCAGGCCGCCGGTGGCGATCACCACGCGGCTGCTACGAAGCACCCGCGCACTGCCGCCTTCCGCCGGCAGCGCCAGCACGCCGGCCACGGCGCCATCGCGCAGCACCAGCCGGGTGGCGCGAACGCCCTCCCACACGGTGATGGAAGGCGTGCGCCGCACCGCCGCGATCACCGCGCGCAGGATTTCCCGGCCGCTCGCATCGCCTGCCGCATGGACAATCCGGTGGCGCCCATGCCCCGCCTCCAGCCCCAAACCGATCCGGCCCTGCGCATCGCGGTCGAACTGCGCGCCCAGCCGCTCCAACTCCTCCACCAAGGCGGGACCCGCCTCGATAATCCGCCGGGCCACGTCCGGATCGCACAGCCCGTCGCCAGCCGCCAAGGTGTCAGCCAGATGCAGCTCGGGCGAATCATCCGCGCCGATCGCCGCCGCCAGCCCACCTTGCGCCCAGGCGCTGGCTGCCTGTTCGCCCAATGGCGCGGCCGAGAGCACCAGCACCGGCTCCGGCGCCAGATGCAGCGCCGCCATCAGGCCGGCGAGGCCTGCGCCGATAATGATTGGGCAGCCGTCCGGTGCGATCATATCGCGAGCATCCGCTCAACGGCCGCGCGCGCTCGCTCAGCCACCGCCGGATCGATCTCGATCTGGTGCGTCATGCTTTCCAGAGCGCGCCGTATCCCCGGCAGCGTGATGCGCTTCATATGCGGGCACAGATTACACGGCCGCACAAACTCCACCTTCGGGTGCAGCACGGCAATATTGTCCGCCATGGAGCATTCGGTGATCAGCACCACCCGCCCCGGCTGGTTGTCCGTCACGTAATCGGCCATCGCCGCGGTGGAGCCGGCAAAATCTGCCTCGGCCACCACCTCCGGCGGGCATTCCGGATGCGCCAGAACCACCACGCCCGGGTTTTCCGCCCGCAGCTCGCGGATCTGCGCCGGCGTGAAACGCTCATGCACCTCGCACGCGCCGGCCCAGGTGATGATCTTAACGCCCGTCTCGCGCGCCACGTTGGCGGCCAGATAGCGGTCCGGGATCATGATCACCTCCGGCACGCCCAGGCTTTCCACCACGCGCCGCGCATTGCCTGATGTGCAGCAGATGTCGCTTTCCGCTTTCACCGCGGCCGACGTGTTCACGTAGGTCACCACCGGCACGCCGGGGTAACGCTGCCGCAGCAGCCGCACATCCGCCGCGGTAATGGACTCAGCCAGCGAGCAGCCGGCCGCCAGATCCGGCATCAGAACCGTCTTGGACGGATTCATCAGCTTTGCGGTCTCCGCCATGAAGTGCACGCCGGCCATCACGATCACCTCGGCGTCAACGCGCTGCGCTTCCCGCGCCAGCAGCAGGCTGTCGCCCACGATATCCGCCACGCAGTGGAAGATCTCCGGGGTCATGTAGTTGTGCGCCAGGATCACCGCATTGCGCTCACGTTTGAGCCGCAGGATCGCCTCGATATCCGGCGTGAACACGGGCCACTCCATGGGCGGTATGCTGCGTGCGACGCGGCCATACAGCGCGGACATGATGGCGGGAGATCTCCCCAGCGCGGTCTGAACACCCATGGCGAACGCTCCTCACGGGCTCTGCGGCCCAATTATGCTCGAAGTGAGCATTAACCTAGCAAAAAGAGAGAGGCCCAATCGGCCGCCTTTCCGTCACCTTATGCTGGTTATGAGCATAAGGTTCTTCAAGATGTCAGACCGGACCGGAGCGCGCTGTCAACTGCGCAATAGCGGCAGCTTGGTTCCGGCAATGGCCCGCTCCGCCTGCACATCCCCACGGAACCGGAACAATTTCGC
>CAZZYR010000308.1:0-3690 GCA_964658235.1 uncultured Acetobacteraceae bacterium
AAAAAAGAAGCAAAAAACTTCTATCAGTCGAGTCCGCGACAGCACGGGAAAAAGTTTTTTGGCTCTTTTTTTCAAAAAAGAACTGCTTCCTTTAGCTCCCCGAGCCAAGCCTCATAGTGCCGCCAATGCTCCAGCCCTTCGCGGAAGATCGGCCGGCGCACCTGCTCCGAACTCGCGGTGCGCACCGCGCGATCATTCTCGTGAAAGCGCAGGCACGCCGGTTCGAACGCCAATCCGCAATGGGCGAGGAGTTTGCGGATTTCAGCCTCCGTATCCTCCACCATGTCCTCATAGACAACACGGTGCACAAGGCCGGGAAGCGCCGCGTCGACATGCGCCATGAGGGCGACATAATCAGCGTAGTAGCGGCCAAGTGCCGTGAGATTGTAAGAAAAATGCTGGCCGCGGGCGAAATGCTGCTTGAAGGCGGAGAAACAGGCGGCCATGGGATGGCGCCGTGCATCGATGATCTTGGCGCGTGGCAGGATCAGGTGGATCAGGCCGGTGTGGATGAAGTTGTTCGGCAGTTTGTCGATGAAGAAGGGCCGGCCAAGTTTGCGCTGGATTTGGGTGCGCGCGATGTAGCGTTGGCCCAGGGCGGCGCAGTCGGCTTGGGTAAGGCCTTCGAGTGACGCAGGGTAGCGATCCTGGCCGCCGGCGCCAATGTCGCGCGCGATGTTGACGATTTCCGGCAGTTCGGCGGTGCCTTCGATGGCGCTGTGGCTGGCGAGGATCTGTTCGATTAGCGTGGAGCCGGAGCGGGGCAGGCCGACGACGAAGATTGGGGCGGGATCGGGGTGGCCCCAGCCGGCGCGGGCGGCGAAGAATGCCGGCGTGAGCAGGGCGCAGGAGCGTTGCATCTGTGCGTGGGTGCGATCGGCGCTGTAATCGACGTCCTTGCGGCGCAGCCTGGCACCTTCGGAATAGTGGTGGAAGGATTGTTCATAGTTGGCGGCGCGTTCCAGGGCGTGGCCGAGCGCGTAATGCAGGTGGAAGCGATCCTCGTTGCTGGCGTCCGCGTTTTGCAACTGAGCGCGCATGGCTTCGATGTCGGCTTCTGTGAATGGCTCGTTTTTCAGATTGGCAAGGCTCCACCAGGCTTCGCCGAGCGAGGGCGCCAGATCCAGGCAGGTGCGATAGGCGTGCACGCTTTCTGCGCGCAGGCCCGCTGTTTTCAGCGCGTGACCGAAGCTGAGCCAGATTTTCGGCTGAGTTGGCGCGTCGCGCAGCACCAGGCGGTAGGCGGCGATGGCGGCCTGCGTTTCGCCGAGCAAGGCGAGGCAGGCGGCTTGCAGATTGCGGTAGGTGGGATTTCCTGGCGACTCAGCCAGCAATCTTTCGATTTCGGGCAGCGCCTGTTCGCCCTTGCCCTGGCGGAAGAGCACCACGGCGTAATTGTGCCGCGCGGGCGTGAAATTGGGCATCAGGTCCAGGCAGCGCGCCAGCAGGCTTTCCGCATCCGCATCCTGGCCGAGCCGTGTGCCGGCTTCGGCGAGCATGCGCAGGGCGGCGGGATCGGTGGGGTGCTGGCGCAGATGCGCGCGCAACAGGCGCTCGGCCGCCGGCAGATCGTTGTCGCAGAGCGCGATGGCGGCCTGGCGCAAGGTGGGATCGTGCACGCCGGCGCGCAGATGCTGGGCGTAGGCGGCCTGCGCGGCGGCGGGTTCTTCGGCCAGGCGGTGCAGGTCCGCCAGCGCCAGCCAGGCCTGAGCCAAATCCGGGTTCAGGTGCACGGCCTGGCGCAGGCTGGCGGCCGCTTCGGCCTGGTTGCCCTGGGCCGCCTGGGTGAGGCCCCACTCCTGGTGCACCAGGGCAGCCCTGGGCTGGGTGCGGGCAAGCGGCGCGAGAAGGGCCGCGGCTTCTTGCAGGTTGCCCAGGCGGCGGTGGGCGGCGGCGGCGATCCATTCGGCCTGGGGGTGGGCGGGCACGGCGTGCAGGATGGCTTCGGCCTGTTGAAGCGCCAAAGCGGGAGAGCGGGGCAGAAGATTTTCGGCGTGGGTGAGGGCGGTGGTTAGGGAAGCAAGCGCTGGGGGAGATGTGCCATCCCCCCCAGACCCCCCTGCTTCCGTTAGGGGCGACCGCGGCATCACATGGAGAAGCTTAGAAGCGCTGGCTTAGGCGCAGGCCGACAGTCAGGGGTTGGATGGGGTAGGCGTATACGTTGGTGCATACGCCGATGGTGCAGGCGACCTGGCGGTTTGTCTCCCCCCTGCGGTCGAAGGCATTCTTGATGAACAGGCTCAAGGAGAGCTTGTTGCGTTCCATGCCGGCGGAGAAATCGAAGGTGGCGTAGCCGGGGAGCGAGCCCAGAATGGCCTTTTCATTGAACCCGTTTGCATCGTTGCTGAGCAATGCCACCTGCGCCGAGCTCTGGTAGATAGCGGAGGCCTGCACGTTCGCGTCCCAATCCAGCACCGGAAACGTGTAGCGGCCGGTGATGTTGCCCTTGAAGTTGGAGACGTAGGGAAGCCGGGTGCTGGATGGTGCCTGCGCGGTGGCGGCGGTGCAGCTTGCGGTGACGGTTTTGCAGAGATTGTCGGAGAGCTCGGCATCCGAAATGGTAGCCCCGCCGAACAGGCTGAGCGAGTCGGTGACTCGCCAATCGGTTTGCACATCGGCGCCCTTCACGTTGGCGCCCTTCGCATTGCCGATGATGGTCAGGCTGTTGGGACCGAGGAAGGCGTATTGGAAGTTCTCCCAATCCTCGTCGTACACCGTGAAGTTGGCGTGCAGGCGGCCGCCGAGCCAGGTGCTCTTGAAACCGACTTCATAGTTGGTGAGCGTATCCTCCAGGTAGCCGCCGAAATTGCCGTTGCGATTGATGCCGCCGGGCCGGTAGCCGGTGGAGTAGGTGAAATACACCATCCGCAGATCATCGATCTTGTATTGCAGGTTCACCTTGTGCACTTCGCCGTGCCCGGTGGTGTTCTTGTCCAAGTTCACACAGGGTGCCTCGCTGAAAGCAGTCCCAGCGATGCAGTTCTTCCCGTTGGCGCCTTCGCCGGAGTGGAAACCAAACGCGGTGTCGTAACCTTCGCTGAAGCCAAAGAAACCTTTCAGTGAATTGCTATACCAGTAGGGCCGCACGCCGCCTGTGATGGTGAGCCCCGGCAAAACATCGGCTGAGGCGTCAACGAAGAAGGCTTCATCGCGGTCGGTGCGCAACTGATCGGTAAGCCAGATGGTATTTGGCCAGCCCGGAACGGACAGTTGCGGACTGAAGCCTTGTATTTGGTAATCCTGGATGATGCGGTGATTCTGTACCTCCTGGAAGGCACCAGCCGTAAAGCGGAGCCAATAATCGGCCGGCGAATTGACGCGGAGCTCGTTGCTTTCCTTATTGAAATGGTCGATGCCAACGATTTCCTGGGCGGGTGTGGGTAACGGACTTCCGGCGGCGTTCAGCCAGTAGATGCCGGAACCCAGATGGCTATCGTAAGCCACCGAGTAGTCCGTGTAATCGGTGCGCTGGCGATTATCTCTTACGAAGAAGCCGCCGGCGTATGTCACATCAAAATTGCCGATCTTTCCCTGTATTGTGGTGCCCGCCTGTACCCAGCGGTCGTGTTGCGAGTCCGGTTGGAAACGCTGTACTTTCAGGTCGCCAACGCTGGGTTCAAAACCGAAGGTTCCGGTGTCACGCAGATCCTGAAAGATGACGCTGGGCGTGATGGACCATTCGTCGTTCAG
>CAZZYR010000309.1:0-3688 GCA_964658235.1 uncultured Acetobacteraceae bacterium
GAGCAGGACGAGGATGTCGAAGGCGCGGGAGCTGAGCTGGACGGGCTGGTTGTCGATGGATAGCAGGCGGCGGGCCGGTTCCAGCAAGAAGCGGCCGAACCGCAGCGGGGCGATGGCATCTAGGGTTGGCATGCTTTGGGCGTGGCCCTGGCGGTGATTGGGGGGACCCTAGCGCCGGGGTGGTGTGGATGCCAAAGGTTTCGATAGAGTACAGTTGTAGGTTTGATGATTTGCGAGGTCAGACCACGCTTTCGTAGATGAGCATGGGATGGCTGTCGCGGAGGAAGGCGTCGCAGGGGCGCATGCCGATGGAGCCGAGGACCATGCGCGACCCAAAGTTGTCGCCGCGGGCGATGGCGATGATGCGGGGGATGCCGATGCGGTCATGGGCGTGGCGCAGCGCGGCGGAGGCGGCTTCGCGGGCAAGCCCGCGGCCGCGGGCTTCGGGCCAGACGGCGAAGCGAAGGGCGAGGCCGCGGCCGTCCGGGCGAAGGTGGATGCCGGTGGTGCCTTGGAAGAAGCCATCCTCGCGGATGGCGAACATGCCGATGCTGTTTGCGGCCCAGAAGGCGGTGTCGGCGGTGAGTTCATCGATGGTTTGCCAGGGGGTGCGGAGGCCGCCGAGCATTTGGGCGTAGACGAGGGGGTCCGATTTGATGGCGATGAGGTCAGGGAGGTCGGCGCCGGAAACGGGGGTGAGGGTGAGGCGGGCGGTGCGGATCATGGGTCCGAGCTACTTGCAAAACGCGCCCTGGAGGCCGTCTGACGCGCGTTTGCTGCGCTCCTTTGCTCATGGCCACACGAGGCCACTCCGCTCCGGTGCTCAAAAACGCACGCCAGCCGACTCACCAGGCCACGTTTTTCAAGCAGCTCGAGCGGTTCTTTTTTTGGAAGAACAAAACAATAGACCTCTATCCATCTGGTCCGCGACAGCACTGAGAAGAGTTTTTTGCTTCTTTTTTTCAAAAAAGAAGGCCTTACCTTGCTAGTGGCCGATACTTGATACGGTGAGGCTCCGTCGCATCCGCCCCAAGGCGACGCCGCTTGTCCTCCTCGTAGGCCTGGAAGTTGCCTTCGAACCATTCGACGTGGCTGTCGCCCTCGAAGGCGAGGATGTGGGTGGCGAGGCGATCGAGGAACCAGCGGTCGTGGCTGATGATGACGCAGCAGCCGGCGAATTCGCTGATGGCCTCTTCGAGGGCGCGCAGAGTGTCCACGTCCAGGTCGTTCGTGGGTTCGTCCAGCAGGATGACGTTGCTTTCTTTTTTCAGCATTTTGGCGAGGTGGACGCGGTTGCGTTCGCCGCCGGAGAGGATGCCGACGCGTTTCTGCTGGTCAGAGCCTTTGAAGTTGAAGGCGCCGACATAGGCGCGGGAGGGGACGGCTTTCTTGCCGATGTAGAAGATGTCGGTGCCGCCGGAGATTTCTTCCCAGACGGTTTTCTCGCCGTCCAGATCATCGCGGCTTTGGTCCACGTAGCCGAGCTTGACGGTTTCGCCGATTTTCAGTTCGCCCGAGTCCGGGTGTTCCTGGCCGGTGATCATGCGGAAGAGCGTGGTTTTGCCGGCGCCGTTGGGGCCGATGACGCCGACGATGCCGCCTGGGGGAAGTTTGAAGTCAAGATCGTCAATGAGCAGGCGGTTGCCGTAGGCTTTGCGGAGTTTTTCCGCGGTGATGACGGTGCCGCCGAGGCGGGGCGGCGGGGCGATGATGATTTCGGCCGTGCTGCCGGCGAGTTCGGCGGATTTGGCCTGCATTTCCTCGTATTTGGCGATACGGGCCTTGGATTTGGTCTGGCGGGCCTTTGGGCTGGCGCGGATCCATTCGAGTTCGCCGGCCAGGGCGCGCTGACGTGAGCTTTCTTCCTTTTCTTCCTGCTGCAGGCGCTTGCGTTTCTGTTCGAGCCAGGAGGAGTAGTTGCCTTCGAAGGGGTAGCCGCGGCCGCGCTCGAGTTCGAGGATCCAGTTGGTGACGTTGTCGAGGAAATAGCGGTCGTGGGTCACGACCATGACGGTGCCTTCGTAGTCGCGCAGGGTTTTTTCCAGCCAGGAGACGCTTTCGGCGTCCAGGTGGTTGGTGGGTTCGTCCAGCAGGAGCAGATCCGGCTTTTCGAGCAGGAGTCGGCAGAGGGCGACGCGGCGGCGTTCACCGCCGGACAATTTCGAGACGTCCGCGTCGGGCGGAGGGCAGCGCAGTGCGTCCAGGGCGATTTCGATGCGGCGATCCAGGTCCCAGCCATCCTCGGCGTCGATCTTTTCCTGGAGCGTGGCCTGTTCGGCGAGGAGTTCCTCCATTTCTGAGTCCTCCATGGGGAGGGCGAAGCGGTCCGAAATTTCGTTGAAGCGGGTGAGGGCGGCCTGGAGCGGGCCGAAGGCTTCGGCGACGTTTTCGGCGACGGTTTTGGCGGGGTCCAGATAGGGTTCCTGGCTGAGATAGCCGACGCGGGCGCCTTCGGCGGCCCAGGCTTCGCCGCCGTATTCGGTCTCGATGCCGGCGATGATCTTCATGAGGGTGGATTTGCCGGCGCCGTTGACGCCGAGGACGCCGATTTTGACACCGGGGAGGAAGGAGAGGGTGATGCCTTTGAAGACCTCACGGCCGCCCGGATAGGATTTCGTCAGATCCTTCATGACGTAGACATATTGGTAGCTGGCCATGGCAGGGCTCCGGGAGGCTTGCGTGGAAAGGGGCGGGTGCGCGTGTCTAATGGGTGGGATGTGGCATGGAAAGCGGGGGTGGGAGCGTTAATCAAAAGGCACTTGACGACGCGGCTGCCAATCGCCTCGTATGGGGCGTCAACAACCGAAAGGAGGTGATCCAGTGTCTCATTGTGTCATGAAGCAGAGCGCCGTCGCGACGTGGATGAACACTGCCGGAGTCACCCTGGCGGGTTGATCTGAATGCGAGGCGGCCACTCTGGCCGTCACACAATGCGAAGGCTCCGGGGTTATACCCGGGGCCTTCGTTGTTTTCGGGGGGCACGCTTTCTTACAACCGCTCCGACGCTGTGCGTTCCGCAGGCGCCAGCGCCGTCAGCCGGTTGAGGATGGCCGGTACATCCGGCAGGACCTCATAGAGCTCGCGGGCGCTTTCTGAGGCAAAGCTGTCCTCGACGGCGAGATCGAAGGCGCCAAGCAGGCCACTGGCCCAGTTGTTGATGTTGCAGATCAGGACGGGTTTGTCGTGCAGGCGGAGCTGGCGCCAGGTGACGATCTCCACGGTCTCGTCCAGCGTGCCGAGGCCGCCGGGGAGGGTGACGAAGGCGTCGGCCAGGTCGAACATGCGGCGCTTGCGGGTGTGCATGCTGTCGGTGATTTCTAGGCTGGTGACGCCGGTGTGGGCGACTTCCATGCGGGTGAGGAATTCGGGGATGACGCCGAGCACTTCGCCGCCGGCCGCCAGGGTCGCGTCCGCAACGGCGCCCATCAGGCCGACGCGGCCGCCGCCGTAGATAAGGCGGATGCCGGCCGAGGCGAGGCCGTGGCCCATCTCCGTGGCGGCGGTGAGCCAGGCGGGATCGCGGCCTTGGCGGGAGCCGCAGAAGACGACGACGGATTTTGGCAAGGGGTGACCTCTAAGAAAGCGAAGTCTTCTTTTTTGAAAAAAAGAAGCAAAAAACTTTTTTCAGTGCTGTCGCGGACTTAATGGATAAAAGTTTTTTGGTTCTTTTTTTCAAAAAAGAACTGCT
>CAZZYR010000310.1:0-3642 GCA_964658235.1 uncultured Acetobacteraceae bacterium
TGTCCGGCCAATGCCCCGTCGTCTTGAAAGCAGACCACGCCATCGGATCCACAAACACGTTGTCGAACATCGATTGTCCGCGCATTGGCGGACCGTCGCTGTAGCTCATATCCAGCCCTGAGCTCATGTAAACCCACTCGCGATAATCTCCCGGTGGAATGAAATCGCCTCGCGTATCATACCGCGGCCCCTCCAAACGCCCTGCCCCCGTCAGGACCATTGCCGCGGCCAGAGCCGCCCAATTCCGCCCACCAATCCGCACCCAGTCCACCATGACACGCCCCCTCACCGTTGTTCACGTTCTCTGGCCATGACAGCACACCGCGTGCCAGCCCAATTCCTACGAGACCCTGCTGCTCCATGGGCTTGGCACGTCAACACCTGGCAACCCGTGCCATATCTCACGCGCTTCAGCCGTTCAGCATAGGGTTCTCCGCTTGCGCACCTACGTTCTGAATCACGAAGTGGACTTCGCCGGCTGGCGGGCCGCGGCGAGGGCGGCGGCCCTCTCGAGCATCCCGCCAGATCAGGTCATCTGGTCAGTGCACGAATCCAGTGACCTGTTCGCTGAGAGCGACACCAAGACGGTCCAGACCGGCACGTTCTCCATCCCACGCGCCTTCGTCACGCTCGCCGAGACTGTCATTCAGGCGCGCGACCCTGAACGCTTCGCCCTTCTGTACGCGCTGATCTGGCGTGCCCATGCGGGCGAGAAACACCTTCTCGAAGACGCTGCCGACCCGCTCGTCCAGCGCGTCACACGCCTGGCCCAATCGGTGCGCCGGGATACCCACAAGATGCGGGCTTTCCTGCGCTTCCGCGAGATCACTGAAAACGCCACCACGCGCTACGTCGCCTGGTTCGAGCCTGACCACTACATCGTCGAGGCCAACGCACCCTTTTTTATCCGCCGGTTTGCAACCATGACCTGGAGCATCCTCACGCCCTATCGCAGCGCCCACTGGGATGGCGAGACCTTGCGTCTTGGAGCCGGCGCGCAGCCCGCGGATGTGCCCGACGACGATGCATTGGAAGCCTATTGGCGCGCCTACTTCGCCGCCATCTTCAATCCTGCCCGGCTGAAGGTGTCCGCGATGACATCCGAAATGCCGAAGAAATACTGGCGCAACCTGCCGGAAACTGCCGCCATTCCGGAGCTGATCCGCCAATCCTGCGAAAGAACGCAAACCATGGTGGAAACGCCGACTGTCTCCCCAGAACGCAGCGCACGGCCTCGGCAAGCTGCGCCGTCCCCGCCCACCAGCCTGGCCGCGCAAGCCGCCACATGCCAACTTTGTGATCTCTACAAGCACGCCACGCAAACCGTGTTCGGCGAAGGTCCGCTGGACGCGCGCATCATGCTTGTCGGCGAACAGCCTGGGGACCAGGAAGATCTGGCCGGCCGTCCCTTTGTCGGGCCCGCCGGCCAAATGCTAGACCGTGCACTGGCGGAAGCCGGGATCGAGCGTGCTGCAGTGTACATTACGAATGCCGTCAAGCACTTCAAATTCGAACCGCGCGGCAAACGCCGCATCCACGCCACACCGGATCGGACGGAGATCCAAACCTGCCGCATCTGGCTTGATCAGGAGCGAACTCTGATCCAGCCGGCCGTCACCATCCTTCTCGGCGCCTCGGCCGCCCGTGCCGTGCTCGGCCGCACAGTCACGATCTCACGCGAGCGCGGCCGGCCTATTTCGTTATCCGGTGGCCAGGCGATGGTGACCGTGCATCCGTCCTATCTGCTGAGGCTACCGGATGAAGAGAGCAAACAGCGTGAATATGCCGCACTGGTTCAGGATCTCCAGTTGGCGCGTAGCTGGGTTTCGTGACGCAGCGGCGTGCGCCCCCGATGCGGCGACCGCATGCCTCACAGCGACAGGATGGCGCCTGTCAGATGGTAGAGGCTGCTTGCGGGCGCAGCTTCTTCGGATAATGTGCCGTCAGGGTGGCGGCGCTCATGCCACAAGCCATCTGGCCGGAGATAGGCAGCCAGGCATCGTAATGCCGCAAGGCGTTGCGCATCAGTCCGTCCGCTGGCCAAATGCTCCGCCCGCAAACGCTCAGTTTGTGGCCACAAACGGCTGCCTTGGGACACAACCCCGCCGTCACTTGAAACCTCATCGAAAATACCACCGTATCGGCTATCGATGCTGTAAAGATCCACGAACTCCATCAGCCGGCTAGCCGTTCCTGTAAGCCCCACGCGCACGCCAAGCGCCTCCGCACGATGCAATAGCCACACCCACTCACAATGATGGCCAGGCTCCACAACGTAACCGCCGCTGCGTTCCACGGGACGCCAGAAGTCGTCGAAGAATTCCGGTAGCGCGCCACGCCCGGGATCAAATAGCTGTCTTGAAAACAAATCGATCAGGCGCTCGGCCCCGGCACGAAAAGCCTCGTCACCAAACACGTCTACTGCAGCCATCAACGCCTCCAGCAGATGCATGTGCGGATTCTGCCGGCGCGGCAAGGCAGGCGGCAGGCTCTCAACATAGCCGCCTTGCGGATGCGCGAACGCCACCTCCAGCCAATCGAACAGCGCCCGCGCCGGCGCCCGGGTGACATCCGCGCCCACCACCGGCGCCGCGGATGCGAAAGCGAGAAGAACGAAGGCATGATCGTAAAGATCGCGGGTATGGTCGATCGGCCGATGCAACAGGTCGAACCGCCAGGCGTATCCACCATCGGTCTGGGCGGCATGGCGAGACAGAAAATCCAGCCCGAGCCGAACGGCGTCCGAGGCGCCAGCCACCCCGGCCTGATGCGCCTGGGAAAACACCACCACCTGCCGCGCCACCACGCGCAACCGGCGGAACGGCGCGGCACAGTGATAACTCTTCAAATCCAGGGCTTCGAAAAACCCGCCGCGCGTCGTGTCCACGCCGTGCGCAAGCCAAAGCGGCAGGGCCCGCTCCAGCAGCCAGCTCCGCAAAGCGGACCGTTCCTCCGCCAGCGCGGCGGACGCCGACACCTTAATGCGCCGGCTTGCGGAAACGAAAGGCGAACTGGTCCGTATGGCCCTTGATGGACGGGTCGAACACCTTGGCCGTATGCGCGTCAGCCGGGTTGCGCAGCACGTCGCTGCTGGCGTCAAGAACAAAACCCGCTGCCAGCACCTGCGCCTTGACCGTATTCGGATCGATTCGGTGCAGCGTCGCCGGCGCGGTGGAGCTGGTGCCCCCCAGTGCTATGTGATCGATCACCACGAACGTGCCGCCGGGCTTGAGCGCGCGGAAGATGGCTGCGTCCGCGCCCGCCGCCGCGGCGGGGCCAAAAAAGCCATACACATCGTGATAGTTATCGTTGGTCCACACCACGTCCAGCTTCCCGCCTTGCGCCTCGGCAGCCTTGCCCGTCTGCGCGGTCGGTTCCACCACCGCTGTCACGTTGGCATAGGCCGGCTGGGCGGCCACCGCTTTGATCGCAGCGGCCAGCGGCGGCATCACCTTGGCCAATTCGCTCGGCACGATGGCGAAAACATGCCCTTGCGGGCCTGCAATGTGGCTGAACAATCGTGTAAAAAATCCCTTGCCCGGTACGAAATCGGCAATCCGGTCCCCTGGCTTCACGCCAGAGAAGGTCAGCAGCTCGGCCGTGTGGCGTGCGCCATCGCGCGCCACATCCTCGGCCGGGCGG
>CAZZYR010000311.1:0-3642 GCA_964658235.1 uncultured Acetobacteraceae bacterium
GGCGCCATTTTTCCAAGTGAAGTAGCTGTCCAGCCCGGTGTAGACGTTTCCGATAACGGTTCCGTCGTTGGTGATGCCGCTGGGGTGTGGGACGGACGGAATGGGTCCATCGGGCAGATAATTTGCGATGGTGACGATCTGGTTGCGCCGGCCGGTGAAACCGGTGCCATGGGGTGTTGCGGCGGTCACGTAGGTGCCCGCGACGATGCCGGAATCATTGATGGCGTTAATTGTGACGCTGGTGGCGCCGGAAATGGTAAAATGGGGAAAGGTGAATGTCGCCGCCTGCGCGTTCGCGGTGAGGCAGGTGGCCAGCACGAGGCCTGCGGCGAATGGCTTGGTCATTTGATACTCCTCAGCGTGAAATGCCGTGGCGCTGTCGTTTCAAGGGACTGCGGTGATGATGACTTGGGCGAAAGCATAAGGCACTTCGTCGGTCATGGTGAGTGAAAGTTCAGCGCGCATTCCGGGCGGGGTGATGGCTTGGAGGCGGGCCAGCGCGCCGCCGGTGAGGGCGAGGGTTGGTTGGCCGGTGGGGAGGTTGACGACGCCCATGTCCGAATGGAAGACGCCGCGGGAGAAGCCGGTGCCGAGGGCTTTGGCGCAGGCTTCCTTGGCGGCGAAGCGTTTGGCGTATGTGCCGGCGTGGAGGGATTGGGTGCGGCGTGCGGCGCGGGCGCGTTCGGTTTCGGTGAAGACGCGCTGGACGAAACGGTCCCCGAAGCGTTCAAGTACTTTCTCGACACGCCTAATGTCGCAGAGATCCGCCCCGAGCCCAATAATCATGTGATGCGCCTAATTCGTAAAAGTTTTTTGGTTCTTTTTTTCAAAAAAGAACTGCTTACTTTCTTCACGCATGATCCCGTTCCACCTGCGTCAGCCCGCTCGTAGCGCGCAGCCCCGCAATAACCATGGACAGATGGCGTAAATCGCGCACCTCAACGTCCACCAGGATTTCAATGAAGTCCTGCTGCCGGCTGGTGATTTTGAGGTTTGTTACAGCGCCTTCCTGGCGGCTGACGGCGTTGGTGAGGTTGGCCAGTGTGGCGGGTTCATCCACGGCGATGACGCTGATGCGGCCGGTATGGGTGCGGCGTTTGCTGCCGCCGCCGGTGGGTGTGTCTGCCTCGTGCGCGAAATCCCAGTCCACATCGATGAAACGTTCGGGCGTGGCGGCGAATGTTTCCAGCGTGGGACATCGTTTCGTATGGATGGTGACGCCTTTGCCGGTGGTGACGATGCCGACGATGGGATCGCCGGGAAGCGCGTGGCAGCAGCCGGCGTAATGGACGGCCATGCCGCTGACGAGGCCGGTGATGGCCATGCCGCTGTCCCGCGAGGGCGGTTTGGGGACAGGCGCGCGGGCGAGCAGGCCGGGCATCATGCGGGGGCCGCGGGCGGCTTCCAGCATTTCCGGATAGGCCGCGTGGATCACGTCCTTCGGGCCGACGGTGCCGCTGCCGACGGCGACATAGAGGTCCGCCACGCTGGCGCATTTGAAGGATTTGAGCGCGCCTTCCAGGACCTTTTCGGATCCGTCCAGGCCTTCCTGGCGGAAGGCGCGGGTGAGGGCGGTGCGGCCCTGGTCCAGGGTTTGCGCGCGCTGCAGGCCCGCGACATATCGCCGGATGCGGGCGCGCGCTTTTCCGGTGACGACCCAGCGTTCCCAGGAGGGCGAGGGCGTGCCGCCGCGCGCCGTCATGATCTCCACCTGGTCGCCATTGGAGAGTTGGGTGCGCAGCGGCATCAGGCGGCCGTTGACCTTGGCGCCGACTGTGGTGTCACCGACCTGGCTGTGCACGGCGTAAGCGAAATCGATGGGGGTGGCGCCGCGGGGGAGCTGGATCAGGCGGCCTTTCGGCGTGAAGCAGAAGACCTGGTCCTGGTAGAGTTCGAGCTTGGTGTTTTCGAGGAATTCATCGGGTGCCGCGGAATTGTCGAGGATTTCGAGAAGATCCTGCACCCAGGCGAACTTTTGGACTTCAGCGGGGGCCTCCTCGCCTTCCTTGTAGGTCCAGTGCGCGGCCACGCCGTTGTCGGCGATGTCGTGCATTTCCTGGGTGCGGATCTGGACTTCGATCTTCTGGTTGCGCGGGTGGCGCAGTGTGACGCCGGTGTGCAGGCTTTGGTAGCCGTTGGCTTTGGGGGTGCTGATGTAATCCTTGAAGCGGCCGGCGATGACTGGATAGGCGTTATGCACGGCGCCGAGCGCGATGTAGCATTGCTCCCGCGTGGGGACGACGATGCGGAACGCCATGATGTCCGAGAGCTGTTCGAACGCCACGTTGCGCATCTGCATTTTCTGCCAGATGGAGAAGGCGCTTTTTTCGCGGCCGGAGACTTCGCGCACGTCCGCGCCGGCGTCCCGGCAGACGGCGGCGAGTTCACGCTTCACCTCCTCGATCACGTCCGCGCCCTGGCCGCGGAGGTAGTTCAGGCGGGCCTGGATGGTGCTGTGCGCGTCCGGTTCCAGTTCCGCGAAGGAGCGGTTCTGCAGTTCGGTTTTCAGCGCGTCCATGCCGATGCGGCCGGCCAGCGGCGCATAGATGTCCATGGTTTCGTGGGCGATGCGCTGGCGGCGTTCGATCTTCTGGACGAAGCCCAGGGTGCGCATGTTGTGCAGGCGGTCCGCGAGTTTGACGAGCAGGACGCGGATGTCCCGGCTCATGGCGAGGACGAGTTTGCGGAAGTTCTCGGCCTGTTTGGTGCGGTCCGATTGCAGTTCCAGGCGGGTCAGCTTGGTGACGCCGTCCACCAGGCCGGCGATGGTGCCGCCGAACTGGCGTTCCACGTCCCGCAGGCTGACGGAGGTGTCCTCCACCGTGTCGTGCAGCAGGGCGGTGCAGATGCTGGCGACGTCCAGGTGGTAGCCGGCGAGGATTTCGGCGACGGCCACCGGGTGGGTGATGTAGGGGTCGCCGTTGTCGCGGGTTTGGGTGGCGTGGGCCTGGATGGCGACGGCGTAGGCGGCGTCTATCAGGCTGGTATCGGCAGCCGGGGCATAGCCGCGGACCCGCTGGGTCAGCAGTAGTTCGCGAGCGGCCAGCGCCCCTCCGCTGCCTTCCGGCGCGTGGCGCGCGGCATCGAAGGGGGTGTGCGTCGTGACCATCAGCCCACCCCCCAAAACTTCTCTAGCGGCGGCGTCCGCCGAGTTCGGCCTCGATGGCGGCCTCGACGTCTTCGGGCGAGAGTTCTTCCTGGGCCATGCCGGCGGCTTCTTCCTCGGCCGAGATGTCCTGCAGGCCGAAGATGTTCTGGTCCGTGGGGATGAGGTCTAGCACTTCCTCGTCTGCCGGTTCCGGCTCGGGGGAGCGGGAGAGGGACTTGATCAGGTCCTGTTCCAGGCGGGGGAGTTCGATGGTTTCTTCGGCGATTTCGCGCAGGGCGACGACGGGGTTCTTGTCGTTGTCGCGCTCGACGGTGAGTTCCTCGCCGCGGCTGATATTGCGGGCGCGCTGGGCGGCGAGCAGGACGAGCTCGAAGCGGTTCGGCACGCGCTCGACGCAATCTTCAACGGTTACACGCGCCATACGACGGGCACTCCACGGCAGTTCGAGTTTTTGTAAACCTCCACCCTAGGGATTTAAGGGAGCGGACGCAAGGCGGGGGTGGAAAAAGAAAGAACAGGGTTACCACCAAGAA
>CAZZYR010000312.1:0-3638 GCA_964658235.1 uncultured Acetobacteraceae bacterium
GCGTCGTCATCCGGATTGTTCATGCGGTCTTGCGCGCAGATATAGATGGTTGGCGTGCGTGGGAGGTGATGGGCGGTGAAGATGTCCTGGAATTCGGATTCGTAGTCAGGCTGGAAGAAGACGTTGTGCCGGACAAGGGGAAAGCCGTCCGTGCGGGCGTGCAGGGCGAGGGTGATGGCGGAGAGGGAGCGCTGGGCGGGTTTGATCGCTTGGGTGGCGCGGGCCACGTCCGGGCCGAAGCGGAGGGCGGCGAGGGCGGCAGGATCGGCGTTGAGGATGACGGCGTCGGTTTCGATCCGGGTGCGGTCTTCCAGGATGATGGCGGAGGCGCGGCCGGCGGTGACCTCAATGCGGTCCACGTGGGCACTGTAGTGGAAGGTGACGCCGAGGCTGAGGGCCAGGTTGGCGAGCGCGAGGGCGACCTGGATCATGCCGCCCTGGACGAGCCAGACGCCATCCTGTTCGACATGGGCAATCAGCATGAGGGTGGCCGGGCAGAGATAGGGTGAGGAGCCGGAATAGGTGGCGTATCGCCCGAAGAGTTGGCGCAGGCGTGGGTCCTTGAAATGTGTGGCGAGCGCGCCGGCCAGCGTGGAGAACGGGTTGATGCGCATCATTTCCAGCGCGCCGGCGCCGCGCACGAGGGAGGCCGGCGTTGGGAGCGGGGCACGCAGGAAGGGCGCCTCCAGCGTGGTGTAGATGCGTTTGGCGCGTTCGGAAAACTCCAGGAAGGCGCGGGCTTCGCGGGCGCCGGCGAAGTTGCCGATGGCCTCCGCGCTGGCGGCGAGGTCCGCATGGAGGTCCAGCCGCGAGACCCCGTCCCAGGCGTGGCGGGCCAGGATGCGGGCAGGCTCGAGGAATAGGTGATCCGTGAGATTGCTGCCGGCATGGGCAAACAGTTCCTCGAACGCCCAGCGCATGGTGAACACAGTGGGCCCTGCATCCACCAGAGTGGAGCCGGCCTGAACCTGGCGTATCTTGCCGCCCGGGGTGGGCTGGCGTTCGAGCACGGTGACGCGATGGCCGGCCACGGCGAGATCTATGGCGGCGGCGAGGCCGCCAATGCCGGCACCGACGATGGCGACGCGGCGGTCCTTCATGCCGGGTTCGATCCTTCTTGACAGGACTGTCAGTAGAGGTTGACAGTCTATATGACAAGATGACTTGACAGTCGGGAGAGGCGGATGATGGACCCCCTATCGCGGATCGAACGGGCATTGAGCGCGGCGGTGGCGATGGCGGGAGCGCCGGGGTGTCCGCCCGGGCTGGCGGCGGCGATGCGGGCCAGTGTTTTTCCGAAGGGGGCACGGATCCGGCCGCGGCTGTGTTTGGCCGTGGCGATGGCGTGTGGGGAGGATGCGCCGGAGCTGACCGATGCGGCGGCGGCGGCGGTGGAGCTGCTGCACTGCGCATCCCTGGTGCATGACGACATGCCGTGTTTCGACGATGCGGATACGCGGCGTGGCAAGCCGACAGTACACAAGCAGTTTGGCGAGATGCTGGCGCTGCTGGCAGGCGATGCGCTGATCGTGCTGGCGTTCCAGATTTTGGGCGAGGCCGCGGCGGCCGCGCCGGCGCGGCTGGGGCGGGTGGTGAGCGTGATCGGGCGGGGCGTGGGGGTGCCGCGCGGGATTGTGGCAGGCCAGGCCTGGGAATGTGAGGCGAGCGCCGATCTGGCGCAGTATCAGGCGGAGAAGACAGGCGCGCTGTTTGCCGCGGCGACGATGGCGGGTGCGGCGTCGGCGGGGATGGACGCCGAGCCGTGGCGCGCGCTGGGGATGCGGCTGGGCGAGGCCTATCAGGTGGCCGACGATATTCGCGATGCAACGGGATCCGCCGAGGCGCTGGGCAAGCCGGTGGGCCAGGATGTGGCGCATGGGCGGCCGAACGCGGTGCTGCAATTGGGGCTTGGCGGCGCGGTCGATTGGCTGGAGGCGCTGGCGGGACGCGCGGTGGATTCGGTTCCTGCGTGTGCGGGGCAGAGTGCGTTGCGAGGGCATATCCTCAGTGAGACGATGCGGCTGTTGCCGGTGGAGCTGGCGAGGCATGCGGCGTAAGGCCTTCTTTTTTGAAAAAAAGAAGCAAAAAACTTTTATCTATGGGTTGCGCGCTGGGTGACTGACTTGGCGTCTTATAGACAAAAGTTTTTTGGTTCTTTTTTTCAAAAAAGAACGCTTTCTTCCTCTCCTGCCTTCCGTGCCTGGGCTGCAAAGTTTCCTTTGACACGCCCGATCGCGCGCATGCGGACGCGCGAGTTGTTCGATCTATGCGCGGGGTTTGTATACGCGCAGATTTTGGCGGCGTGTGTTGAGCTGAAGTTGTTTGAGCTGCTGGCGGATGGACCACTGGCGGCGGCGGTGATTGCCGAGCGCGTGGGGCTGCCGCTGGATGGGGCGGTGCGGTTGCTGGATGGCGCGGTGGCGTTGCGGCTGATGGCGCGGCGCGGCGGGCGGTATGGGCTGGGGCGGCTTGGGGCCGCGATGGTTGGCAATGAGGCGGTGGCGGCGATGGTTTCGCATCACGCCATGTTCTACGCCGATCTGGCCGATCCGGTGGGGCTGCTGCGGGGGGAGATTCGGGACACGAAATTGTCGGCGTATTGGGCGTATGCGCGGGCGGCGGCGCCGGCGGAGTCGGGCGCTGAGCAGGTGGGTGGGTATAGCGAGCTGATGGCGGCGTCCCAGACGTTGGTGTCGGGCGAGATTCTAGATGCGTATGCGGTGGGACGGCATCGGCGGCTGATGGATGTTGGTGGTGGGGACGGGCGGTTTCTGCAGGCGGTGGCGCAGCGGGCGGCTGGGGTGGAGCTGGTGCTGTTTGATTTGCCGGCGGTGGCGGCGCGGGCGGAGGCGCGGTTTGCGGCGGCGGGGCTGGGGGCGCGGGCGCGCGCGGTGGGTGGGAGTTTCCTGACCGATCCCCTGCCCCGCGGCGCGGACGTGATTTCCTTGGTGCGAGTGGTGCACGACCACGATGACGACAGCGTGCGGCATTTGTTGCGTGCTGTGTGGGAGGCTTTGCCGGCGGGGGGCACGCTGCTGTTGGCCGAGCCGATGGCGGGGACGCCTGGGGCGGAGCGGATGGGGGATGCGTATTTCGGGTTTTATCTGCTGGCGATGGGAAGTGGCCGGCCGCGAAGCGTGGCGGCGCTGACGGGGATGCTGCGTGAGGCGGGGTTTGGCGCGGTGCGGCAGGTGGGGACGCATACGCCGATGCTGACGAGATTGCTGGTGGCGATGCGGGAATGACGCACCGAGTGTAAATCTCAGTTGACACTGGCGGCTGTAAGGTTAGGCTTACAGAAGGAGTCGGCTCGTGAAAGGGAGGAGGACAACATGCAGACAAACGCCGTGGTTCTGACCGCCCCCGAGCAGTTGGAGGTTCGCCGGATCGACCTGACGCCGCCGGGCGATCTGGATGTGGTGGTAGACATTGCGTGGAGCGGGATCAGCACGGGGACGGAGCGGCTGCTCTACACCGGGCAGATGCCGCCGTTTCCCGGCATGGGATACCCGTTGGTGCCTGGCTACGAGTCCGTCGGCCGGGTGCGCAGCGCGGGCGACGGCGCCAGGATGGCGGTGGGGCAGTTGGTGTTTGTGCCGGGTGCGAGTTGCTACGGCGAAATACGCGGGCTGTTCGGC
>CAZZYR010000313.1:0-3619 GCA_964658235.1 uncultured Acetobacteraceae bacterium
GTCACGCGCGGCTTTCCCTCCGTGAGCGTGCCCGTCTTGTCGATGACGAGCGTGTTGACCTTCTGCATGCGCTCCAGCGCCTCGGCGGATTTGATTAGCACGCCGGCGCCGGCTCCCTTGGCGACGCCCACGCCGATCGACATCGGTGTGGCGAGCCCAAGCGCGCACGGGCAGGCGATGATGACAACGGACACCGCGGCGATCAGGGCGTAGGACAGCGACGGGGGCGGCCCCCACACCGACCAGGCCGCGAACGCGGCCACCGCCACGGCAAGCACGGCCGGCACAAACCACGCAGCCACGCTGTCCGCCAGGCGCTGGATGGGCGCCCGGCTGCGCTGCGCGTCCGCCACCATGGCGACGATGCGCGCCAGCATGGTGTCCGTGCCGATCTTCTCGGCGCGCATCACAAGGGAGCCGGTTCCGTTCACCGTGCCGCCGATCAGCTTGCCGCCGGCTGCTTTGGCGGATGGCAAGGATTCTCCCGTGACCATGGACTCGTCCACGGCGCTGCTGCCGTCGATCACCGTGCCGTCCACGGGCACGCCGTCCCCTGGGCGGACGCGGAGCCGGTCGCCAATGGCCACCTCTGCCACGTCAATTTCCTCGTCATTGGCCCCGTCGCGCACCCGGCGCGCGGTTTTGGGCGCAAGGTTGAGAAGCGCGCGGATCGCATCGCCGGTCCGCTCCCGCGCACGCAGCTCCAGCATTTGACCGAGCAGGACAAGCACAACGATGACGGCCGCGGCCTCGTAATAGACCGGCACGGTGCCGCCCATGCCGCGGAATCCCGCCGGGAAGATGCCGGGCGCGAAGGTGGCGGCCAGGCTGTAACCATAGGCCGCGCCTGTGCCGAGCGCGATCAGGGTGAACATGTTCAGGTGGCGGCTGACGAGCGAGGCCCAGCCGCGCTGGAAGAACGGCCACCCGGCCCACAGGACAACAGGGGTTGAGAGGGCGAACTGCACCCAGATGGAGATCTGCGGGGGCACCAGGCGGTGCAGCCCCAGGCCGGGAATATGGCCGCCCATCTCCAGGATGAAGACGGGCAGAGCAAGCACCAGTCCCACCCAAAAACGCCGCGTGATATCGGTGAGCTCGGGGTTCGGCGCGGCCTCGGCCGAAACCGATACGGGTTCAAGCGCCATGCCGCAGATAGGACAGCTGCCGGGCCCGCTCTGCCGGATCTGCGGGTGCATCGGGCAGGTGAAAAGCGCGGCCGCCTGGGAAGGGGCGTCTGCCTTCGGCGCAAGGTATTTGGCCGGGTCGGCCTGGAACCTGGTCCGGCAGCCGGCGGAACAGAAATGATAGGTTTTGCCTGCATGGTCGGCGCGGTGCCCGGACTTCGCCGGATCGACCTTCATGCCGCAGACAGGATCGGTTTCCATGTGCGCACTCGGCGTTCCAGAAGCGCCGTTTGAATGGGCGCGGCTGCCGGCGTGGGCGGTGTGCCCGCATTCAGGTTGGTCCATGCGAAATCTCCAAGGCGCGGCCAATCCCAGGCATGATGCGTCAGATGGGGCGCCTCACCGTGGCAAGGTCAAGCAGCGGGCGTGACCCTGCCACCCGCCGCCACGCTGTATCAGGCAACGCCCAGCAGCCAGATAAGTCCCAGGCTGATGCCACCCAGCACAACCAGCGAGAGAGACACCGCGGCAGTCACACGAATGCCGGCCAGGGCGACCACACGGATATCCACGCCCAGGCCAAGCGCGGCCATGGACACCGTTGTCAGAAGACTCGCGGCACGTTTGGTCAGCGGCAGCAACCACGCCGGTATCAGGCCCAGGGATCGCACGGCCAGCACCGCCAGGAAGCCAACGATGAACCACGGTATGAGCTCGTGCAGCGCCGGGCCGGCGCGCTTCGGCGTGTTCTTAACCGTCACCGCCGGTGTCGCGGCGCCGGCATCGTCGCGCAGGTGGCGGGCGAGCAGGGAGAGTGCCAGCACCACCGGCCCCAGCATCAGAACGCGCACGAGTTTCACGACCGTGCCGACCTGGTTGCTCAGAGCACCAATCGGCAACGTTGCAGCCAATACCTGCGGCACCGCATAAACGGTGAGCCCGGCCAGAACGCCGTATTGCGTCAGCGACAAGCGGAGCACCGGCACAAGCAGCGGCAACAGCAGCACAACGATCACGCCGAGCACCGCCGTAAACGCGATGGAGGCGGCCACGTCATCCCCGTCCGCGCCGATCACGGGCGCCACGGCCGCGATGGCGGAATTGCCGCAAATGGAATTGCCGCAGGCGACTAGGATTGCCATGCGCTGCTTCAGGCCTAACGCGCGGCCGATGGCGTAGCTGGTGCCTATAGCGGCAGCCACGACGAGCACGATGCCGCCAAGCAGTGCCGGGCCGAGAGCCAGCACGGTGGTGGCGCTCACCGAAGCACCAAGCAGGACCACCGCAAACTCGAGCAGGAGTTTTGCACTGAGCGCGATCCCGGGTTGCCAGAACGCCCCTGGCGTCCACACGGTGCGGATTGCCACGCCCATCAGGATGGCGAGCACCAAGGCCTCCAGATACGCCTGGCCCGCAACGCTTACTTCGATGTGTTGAAGAAGACCGGCCGCCAGAACGACAGCAAAGCAGAGCAGAAGACCGGGCAGGAAGCGGGTCATCGATTGTCTAAAGGCAAGGCCTTCTTTTTTGAAAAAAAGAAGCAAAAAACTTTTTTCAGGGCTGTCGCGGACTGATTTTATGCTTCGAGCGGCGCCCGGTTTCCGACCATCGCCAGCAGCTCCCGCCGTGTAGTGGGATCATCGCGGAAGGCGCCAAGCATTCGGCTTGTCACCATGCTCACGCCTGTCTTGTGAACGCCGCGGGTCGTCATGCATTCATGCGCTGCCTCGATAATCACCGCCGTGCCGCGTGGGGCAAGAACGTCGTTAATCGTATTACAGATTTGGGCAGTGAGTTTCTCCTGAATCTGCAAGCGGTGCGCATACGCATCCACCACGCGCGCCAGCTTGGAAATCCCAACCACCCGCTTATGCGGCAGATACGCCACGTGCGCGCGCCCGATGATGGGCACCATGTGGTGCTCGCAATGACTCTCCAGCCTGATGTCGCGCAGCAGAACGATCTCGTCGTAGCCCTCCACCTCTTCAAAGGTGCGCTCGAGCATCGCCACCGGATCCTCGTCGTAGCCGCGGAAGAACTCCAGATAGGATTTTGCGACACGCTTTGGCGTGTCGTGCAATCCCTCACGGTCTGGATTGTCACCTGCCCAGCGGATCAGCGTGCGGATGGCGGCTTCCGCCTCGCTTTGCGTCGGCTTCGCCTCGCTCGCGGCGGTTGGCGAAAGTGGCTTCGGCTGGCTGACTTCGTTCAAAATAGCGGACTTCCCTGCAGGCCGTTGACGCGTGTTAACGAACAAGTGGGGGTTGTCCGCCATGTGGCAACTAGTGCAGCCGGCCCGGCTGGTGCGGGCTATCCAGGCTGAAGGCAGGCACTGCCACATCGAACGGCTCGCCGTCCTCGGCATCCGGTGCGATGGCGATAGCAGGCCCAGCGCCGTGGCTGATCATGTGATACCAGCCTACCATGAAGCCGGACGGGGTCTCCAGCGGGGTTCCGGAGGTGTATTCGAACGCCTGGCCGGGCTCCAGCAC
>CAZZYR010000314.1:0-3593 GCA_964658235.1 uncultured Acetobacteraceae bacterium
CGAGGCCGGGCACGGCGGCCATCAGGCGCATGTCCCGCCGGTGGGCGCCCCAGATTCCGATGATGGCCTGGGCGAAAGCCAGCGCGCAGGCGATGGCGAGCGCGAAATGGCCGAGTTCGGGGATCATGACTTGGCCGCCATCGCCGCACTGGATGTAGCAGCGGGCCACGTGCTCGCCGGCGGCGCGGAGCCCTTTGCCGGATTCCAGTGCCCGGAGCGTTTCAGTGCGTCAGCCACATCCTTCGGCATGTAGGTTTCGTCGTGCTTGGCCAGCACTTCCTGGGCACGGAAGCTATGGTCCGGCTGGATGGTGCCGAGGGCGACGACGCCCTGGCCCTCGCGGAACAGGTCCGGGAGGATGCCGGTATAGCTGACGGGGATGGTGTGCGCGCCGTCGGTGACCAGGAAATGGGCCACCGGTTCGCCGTCCTGTTTGGCGGTGTGCAGGGAGCCGGCCTGGACGAGACCGCCGAGGCGGATGGTCCGGCCCGCCGCGGGTGCCTTGGCGGCGACGTCGCCGGGGGACATGAAGAAGACCAAGTTGTCGCCGAAGGCGTTCAGGGTGAGCGCGGTGGCGCTGCCCAGCCCGGCCATGCAGGCGGCCAGGATCACCAGGCGGCGGCTTTTGCGTGTCATGTCCGGCTCCTGGCGCGGGGGTCGGCGGCAGCCAGGCGCCGGGCCACGTGCGCAAGGCGCAGGCGCGCGCCGACCGCGAAATACAGGGTCGCACCCGCGAACAGCCCGTAGGCGGCCGCGATGTAAGACAGGTGGTCGTAGTGCAGCGGGTTGATCATGCGACCTGTTCAGCCTGGTTCATGAGAAGTCCGCGCAGCCGCCGTTCCATCACGGCGGCGCGCAGCCTGGCCACCACGATGGCGCCAAACCCGAATGTGGTGCCAAGCGCGGCGATGGCCAGCGGCCACAGCATGCTGGCCGCCATGGTGCGCGATCCGGTCAGCCCGATGCTGTTGCCCTGGTGCAGGGAATTCCACCAGGTGACGCTGTAATGGATCACCGGCAGGTTGACCACGCCGACCAGGGCCAGGATGGCACCGGCGCGGTAGCCGCGCTCCGGATCGTCAAAGGCGCGGATCAGCAGGATGTGGCCGGCGTAGAGGAAGAACAGGACGAGTTCGCTGGTGAGCCTGGCGTCCCACACCCACCAGGCGCCCCACATGGGTTTGCCCCACAGGCTGCCGGTGGCCAGGCAGAGTGCGGTGACGACGGCGCCGACGGGTCCGATTTCCGCCGCGGCCAGATCCGCCAGAGGGTGGCGCCAGACCAGGGACAGCACGGAGGCGGCGGCCAAGCCGGTGTAGCCGAGCATGGACAACCAGGCGAACGGCACGTGGATGTACATGATACGCACCGCATCGCCCTGCTGGTAATCCGCTGGCGAAACGAATAGTCCCCACCCGAGGCCAAAAGCCGTGATCAGGACAGCAGGCCACGTCAGCCAGGGTTGCACGCGCGCGGCAATGCGCAGGAACCGCCCTGGATTGGCGAACCTGTGCAGGCTGCGGCGGACCGGTGTGCCGGTCTTCTGAGCCGCTATGGCGCTTGTGACGTCCACGGTGGGGGTGATCCTAGGCAGGGTGGGAAGAGGAAGGAAGTATGTTCTTTTTCGAGAAAAAGAACCAAAAAGCTTTTGCTCCTGGGGCTGGACTCTCCCACCACTGCACGGCCAACGGAAAGGCGTCCGAATGCTCTTCGTCCTGATCTGCACCGACAAACCTGGCTGTCTGGATTTGCGGCTTGCCACGCGCCCGCAGCACCTTGCGTATATGGAGACGTATCAGAAGCACCTGGTGGAAGTGGGACCGCTGCTGGACCTGGACGACCGTCCCTGCGGCAGCCTGCTGGTGCTGGACGTGGCGGACCGGGCCGCCGCCGCCGGGTTCGCCGAAGCCGATCCTTACAACCGCGTCGGTCTGTTCGAATCCGTGGTGATTCGCGGCTACAGACAGGTCTATGCGGACGGCGCCCTGGCCCCATGAACCACTGGCTGGTGAAATCCGAGCCGGATGCCTTCTCCTGGGACCAGCAGGTGGCCAACGGTATCGAGCCATGGACCGGCGTGCGCAGCCACCAGGCGAAGAACAACCTGAAAGCCATGGCGGTGGGCGACCGCGCCTTCTTCTACCATTCCAATATTGGCAAGGAGATCGTGGGCATCGTGCGCGTGGTGCGCGCCGCGTATCCGGACCCTTCGGCGGAGTCAGGCGACTGGGTGTGCGTGGACATGAAAGCCGTGCGCCCGTTCAAGCGCCCCGTGACATTGGCGGAGATGAAGGCGGACCCGGCCTTGGCCGGGCTGGCGCTGCTGAAATATTCACGGCTGTCCGTGGCGCCGGTGGAGCCGGCGTTCTGGGCGCATATCTGCCGTCTGGGGGGCGTCAAGGCGGGATAGCACCCACCCGGAAGCGTCAGTGGTCAGCCTCCCATCGGAGTGCCATTGTGGATATGAGGCCGAAACAGACTGAATCGACCCAGACCGAATCTCCAGACCGGGGAACTACCCCGGCTGCCTGACGGAGGAGAGTTTTCCACATGTCCGAAGACAATTTGCTGTTCCATGTCCCGCCCGCCACCGCCGCGGATGCGCATGTGGACGCCAAGGCGCTTCGCCTGATGACCAACCACGCCGCCACGGACCCGAATGCCTTCTGGGCCGAACAGGCCAAGCGCCTGGACTGGATGCGCTTTCCGGAAATCATCAAGAACACCAGCTTCGAAGATGATGTCCGGATCAAGTGGTTCGAGGACGGCACGCTGAATGCGTCCGCCACGTGCCTGGACCGGCATCTTCCCACCCGCGCTGACCAGGTTGCCATTATCTGGGAAGGCGACGATCCCGGCCGCTCGGAAAAAATCACGTATCGTCAACTGCACGAGCGCGTCTGCCGCCTGGCCAATGCCATGAAAACGCTCGGCGCCAAAAAAGGCGACCGCATTTCCATCTACCTTCCCATGGTGCCTGAAGCGGCGGTGGCGATGCTGGCCTGCGCGCGGATCGGCGCCATCCATTCGATCGTGTTTGGCGGGTTTTCGCCGGACAGCCTGGCCAACCGGATCCAGGATTGCGGCTCCACTTTGCTGATCACCGCCGATGAAGGCCGCCGCGGCGGCCGCACGGTGGCGCTGAAGACAAATGCGGACGCCGCCCTCGCCCATTGCCCCACCGTGGCGAACGTCATCGTGGTGCCTGTGACGGGCGCGGATGTGCCCATGCAGGCCGGACGGGATCATCGCTATGCGGAAGTGCTGGCGGCTGCTTCGCCGGATTGCGCGCCGGAGGAGATGAACGCGGAGGATCCGCTGTTCATCCTGTACACCAGCGGCAGCACCGGCAAACCGAAGGGCGCGCTGCACACCACGGGCGGCTACCTGGTGTGGGCCAGCTTCACGCACCAGCTTGTCTTTGATTATCGCGACGGCGAAGTCTTCTGGTGCAGCGCGGATGTCGGCTGGGTCACCGGCCACACCTATATCGTCTATGGCCCTCTCGCCAACGGCGGCACTACGCTGATGTTCGAGGGCGTGCCGACCTATCCCAGCAGCTCGCGCTTCTGGGAGGTGATCGACAAGCACAA
>CAZZYR010000315.1:0-3592 GCA_964658235.1 uncultured Acetobacteraceae bacterium
AAAAAGGAGCAAAAAACTTTTGGTCATTGTGTCCGCGACAGCCTGACAAAAGTTTTTTGCTTCTTTTTTCAAAAAAGAAGGCCTTCCTTCCTACCTCACAAACCCCGCATCACGCGGCCTATCGCGTATATCCGCCCCCCGTTCGCCATCCTCCGGATCGGTATCCTCCAGTTTATCACCGGCAAAGTCACGGTGCCCGTGATCCGCCAGCGCCTCCTGCTCCAGCTTGCCCGCGGTGCGGTCCACCACATACACCTTGCTCAGATGCCGCCGCGCCGCTTCCGCTTGCGCCGCCTCGATCGCCTGCTCCAGTGACAGCGCATGCCCATCCCGTCCCACCGCCGGGACAGTCGAACTATCGGGACCGTAAAACACGATCTCCGTCACCACCGCGCCCGGATCGTCCTCGCCCATGCGCCGCAATACCAGCACGTGATTGCCGTAATCAGGCACCGGGTCGTGCGGCGCCAGGCGAATTGTCTCTACCATCGAGTGGACTCCTTTCAGAGCCGAACGGTTCCGTGCCGGTTTGGTTTGCCTCTCTGGTTTGGACCCATGCCCGCCGCCGGGCTAGGGGAGGGGCCATGGATAAACTGCTCGCCGGCTATCGCCGTTTCCGCGCCCAAGCCTGGCCCACCCAGCGCGCCACCTTCGAATCCCTGTCAGACGGCGGCCAGAAGCCACAGGTGATGGTCGTCGCCTGCGTGGACAGCCGCGTGGACCCCGCCGTCATCTTCGACACCGCCCCCGGCCAACTCCTCACCATCCGCAACGTCGCCAACCTGGTGCCGCCTTATGCCCCCGACGCCGCCTATCACGGCACCAGCGCCGCGCTCGAATTCGGCATCCGCGTCCTAGAAATTCCCCATCTCATGGTGCTCGGCCACGGCCAGTGCGGCGGCGTCAGCGCCCTGCTCGGCGGCGCCCCGGAAAACGCGCGGGACTTCGTGGCCCAGTGGATGTCCATAGCGGAGCCGGCCCGCCGCGCCGCGCTCGTCTGCGACTCACCCGAAGCGCAACAAGCCTGCTGCGAGCACGAAGTCGTCAAAATCTCTCTAGCCAACCTGCGCACCTTCCCATGGATCGCCGCCCGCGAAGCCGCCGGCACCCTCACCCTCCACGGCGCCTGGTTCGCCATCCGCACCGGCGTCCTGTCCGTGCTTCACGATGACACCTTCAAGGAAGAAACAGTCCTTTTTTGAAACAAAGACCAAAAAAACTTTTATCCAACGAGTCCACGAAGCACTGACAAAAGTTTTTGCATCTTTTTTTCAAAAAAGAAGCCTTTCTCCCTTATTTTGGCACCTGCAAATACCCCGGCGGCGGAGACATCTCCACCGGCGCCGGCGTTGCCGGGTCCTGGAACGGCGTGTCCGGCGGCGTCCCGGGCGGTAAAGCCGGCGGCGGCGGCACGGCTGCCACCGGCGCGTCCAGCGGCTGCGCCACCACCGGCGCCGGCGCACCGCCCGGCTCCATGAGCGCCCCGGACAGCGTGCGACGTATCTGGTATTCCAGCTCCACGTTCATGTCCGCCATCATCTGCCGCGTCAGGTCATAGAGCTGGACCGACGCATCCTCCGGGTCCGACCCTGGCACATGCTGGCGCACCACCTGCGCCTCCGCGAACCCGCCCGGCTGTCCCGTGGCCGTGGTCAGCGTCAAATGCGCCGCCAGCCGCCCATCCAATGTGCCCCCCGGCCCGCGCACGATGCTCGCCTGATCGATGGTGAACACCGCCGTCCCCCCCGTGCCCGCGGCAAACAGCCGGTCCCGCGCATCCTGCGCCAGCACCTGCGCCGGCACCGCGGGCGAACTGGCCGCCACGTCCTGCGGGCTCACCGGCAGGCTGTGATCCTGTACATCGATGGCGCCCACGTTCAGGCGGATCTTGGGCAAATACGCATATTGCAACGGCGCAAACGCATGCACCACGGGGGGCGGATCGTCGCCGCACGAACACAAAAGTGCAGCGAGTAAGAAAGCGCTTCTTTTTGAAAAAAGAAGCAAAAACCTTTGCGAATTGAGCATTGTTTAGTCTTTCACCAGACCGCTCACATCTTCGCGGGGGAAGCGGAAGTCGTATTTGCAGAACTCGCAGGTCATGATGATGTCGCCGTCAACGCTCATCTCGTCCAAATCGTCGCCCGGAAAACTCTCCAGGATGCCGGCCAGTTTCGCGCGCGAACAGCGGCAGCCATAGGCCAGCGCCCTCGGCCGATCCACCGCCACCCCCTCGCCGCCGAACAGCCGCCAGATCAGCCGGTCCGGCAATAGCGTGTCATCCAGCAGCTCCGCATCCGTCAGCGTCGCCGCCAGCGTCGTCGCCGTGCGCCACGCCTCGTCCTGCGCCGCCTGGTCCAGCTCCGGATCAATCCCGCCCTCGCCCGCCACCCGCTCCAAAATCAACGCGCCGGCCCGCCACCCCTCCGCCGTCAGCCCCGCCGCCAGATGCACGTCATACTGCAGCTGCTCGGACGTCCTGAAATAATGCAGTGCCATCGCGGACAGCGTCTCGCCTTCGATCGACACAATCCCCTGGTAGCGCTCCATCTCGCCCCCCTGGTCCACCGTAAACGCCAAATACCCCTCGCCCAGAAGCTCCGCGGCCGTCGGCTCCTGATGCTCCGCCAGCAGCGCCGCGAACTTCCCCTCATCCGCCCGCGCATACCCCCGCAGCGCCCCCTCCTGCGTGCAATCCGCCAGCAGCATGGACACCGGCCCATCCCCCTTCGCCTGCAGCGAAAAACTCCCCCGATACTTCAACGCGCTGGACAGCCCCGCCGCCAACGCCAGCGCCTCCCCCGCCAACCGCGTCACAACCTCCGGATTCTCATGCCGCCCCAGCAGCGCCTGCGCCAACGCCCCCAGCCGCACCACCCGCCCCCGCACCGGCCTGCTGGGCAAATGAAACGGCGTTATCCCCCGCGGCACGACAATGTCAGGCACGTCCGGGCGATTGGTATCCAGAAAGGCAGGGGTGGCGCTCATGCCCAGAAGATAGGGGGGCAGGGCGGGAGGGGGAAGACAAGTCAGCCCTACGCAAACAGACTGTCCAGCGTAATCCCCGGTGGATCGAGCACGATCGGCCCCTCCCGCACGATGCGCGTGAGCATCGTCCCATCCGCCGCACGCGTGTGCTGGATCACTGTGCGGTCCTTTGTGCGCACAATCAGGTAATGCCGCACGCTGGGCATCCGAAAATAATCCGACAGTTTGGCGCCCGCATCCACCGATTGTGAGCGAGGCGACATCACCTCGACCACAATCATTGGGTCGGGAATTTCAACGGCCTCATCATCCAGCGGAGCGCCGCAGCGGAGTTGCGCGTCCGGCTCATAGACCGTCGCGGCGTCGATCCTGATCGCCATCCCGTCGCCGAACACTTCGCAGGCCAACCCGCCGGTGCGAACGGCGTCCGCCATCAGTTGGGCCACCCAAAACTTCGCCCGGGCATGCGATACCCGTTCCGGCGCCATGCGCACCACCTCGCCATTCACCAGTTCGTAGCGCTCTCCTTTCGGCAAGGTCAGCGTCCAGTCGATGAACGCGTCCGCCGTCATGGCCGCGGGTCCTGCGTCGCTCATATCGGCAG
>CAZZYR010000316.1:0-3554 GCA_964658235.1 uncultured Acetobacteraceae bacterium
CTATCCTCGCCACGCCGCAATACTTTCGTTTCCACTTGGACTCGCTGAAAGGTGAGTATACCGGCAATACGCCGCTGGGCATGGTTACCGCGCGCGCCAACGCCAATTTCACCACCATCGACAGCGCAACATTTGGTCTGCGCGTGCACTATTATAACCCGTTGGTGGTAGCGCAGGTGCAGGATGTGCTGAAGGTGGCAACCGACATGTCGGTCCGCCTGTCCGTGGAATTCCGGCATAGCACAGTCAACACCTCGCCGGTGAGCGGCGGACGAATCTCCTACGACATCGGTTCGGTCGGCGGCACCTGGAATTGGCGGACCACACCCTATTTATCGCTGACCGCGGCGGCTCGGCTGGACGATCTGTCCCTCGGCCGCACCGGCACGATGCAGCCAGGCCTTGTTGGAGAGAACGCGCTCTGGGACCGCAACTGGACGGTGCCCACGTTCAACCTTGGCGCGGTGCTCAAGCTTGGTCCGGCGGATACGGTCGGGCTCACCGGCGCGCGTGGCGCGCAACTGCCGAGCCTGCTGGCGTTGGGCGCGCTCAGCCTGGACTACCAGGGATTCCTGCGTGGCAGCGGCTCGCCTTTCGTCAACCCGACGATCGTGACGAACGCCGAGTTTGACTGGGATCATGCCGTGCCGCAATTCGGGCTCACCGTCCGGGCGGCGGTGTTCTACCAGACCAATGACCAATTACAGCTGGAATACGGTCCACCGACGCTTCAGCCCAATGGACAATTGGTTGGACTGTCGCAAAACGTCGGCAACTCCAGCGAGGTCGGCGCAGAATTTAGTTTTCATGGAAGTTTTCAGCAAAATTGGCGCTGGAGTCTCGGCTATTCGCCGCGCCAGGTCCACGATGCGCTGCTGCCAAACGCGGTTGTCAAGCGCGCGGGCGTGGACTTCCAGCACACCACGCCGCAGCACGTGGCCACCGCCTCACTTGGCTGGTCAGGCGGATCCTGGGAAATTGACGGCTTCGCGCGTTACCAGTCCGCCACTGAAGGCGCCTTTACCACCACCGCGCTCGCCTACACGCTGCGGCCGCTGGGTGCGCAGCTCAATCTGGACGGCCGTGTTGCTTACAGCTTCGGCAAAAACGTCACGATTTCACTGACCGGGCAAAATCTGGGTGTGCACCATCAGGTGGAGTCCGTCGACAGCGTCATTGACCGCCGCGTTGAAGCGAATCTGGAATTGCGGTTCTGATGGCGCGCCCTTTGTTCAGCCCATTGTCGGACTGGCCGTTTGCCATCAAGATGGGCATGCCGTCCGGTCTGGCGCTGCTCGCGATGATCTGGCTGGGCGCGTTCGGCTATGTGCATGTCAACCAGCAATCCGCTGTTCTGGCCGGCATCGTCAAACACGATTTGCGTATCGCCACGCAGTTGTCGCGCACAGCAGGGGACCTGCAATCCTCCAACGGGGCCGTCTATCGCCTGCTTACCCTACGAGCTGCGCACGATAGCAAACTTGACGTCGTCGCTGAAGTCTCTGCTCTGACAAAGCAAATCGAGTCCATCAGAGCACGGCTGGCCAGTCTAGAGATTGACATCGGCCCCACGCACGCTCCCGCGCTCCGCACCGTGCGCGCGGACCTTGCACGCTATCGGGACACCATCGTTGTCGTTGGATCAATGCTGGAGGTCGATTTCGACACCGCGGTCGAACTGGTTCATCCGTTCGACTCCAACGCCCAGCTGATGGTCGCCAACCTCACCAAGGCGACGGAAGATATCGTCAACCGCGCGAATCTCAGGGCGCTGCAATCCGCACATGATGCCCAGACAGCCGGCGTGATCTTCATCGCGACATCGCTCGGCGTCCTGCTGCTCGTGGGGCTCTGCGCCAGTGAGATCATTCGCCGCACGGTTGCGTCGGTGCGCCGTATCGCCCAGGCAACCCTCCTGGTTGCAAACGGAGACCAGGTGTTGCGGGTGGAAAGTCTGGCCAGGCGGGACGAGTTGGGCGCGATCGTGACCTCCCTGCAATCGTTCCAAAGCAGCAATGCCCGCGTGAATTTTCTGGCGCACCACGATGCGCTGACCGGCTTGCCCAACCGCGTGCGCTTTCACGAACGCATGGCAATGGCGCTCGAACTGACAGGATCGGGCCAGCATTGCGCGTTGCACTGTCTGGACCTGGATCATTTCAAGGCGGTCAATGACACGCTTGGCCACCCTGTGGGCGACCTCTTGCTGCAAGCGGTATGCGAACGCCTGATCGCCTGTGTCCGCGAGGGTGACACGGTGGCGCGATTGGGGGGGGACGAATTTGCCATCGTGCAGCGCGGCGTGCGCTCGGCTGCGGATGCCGAGCGGATGGCGCAGAACGTGATCGAGGCCCTTGGGCTGTGCTTCGAAATCAATGATCACCTGATCAACATCGGTGTCAGCATCGGTATCGCGTTGACGCCGTGCGAGGATATGACCGTGGATGCGATGCTGCGCAGCGCGGACATAGCGCTATATTTGGCCAAGGCGGATGGGCGAAGCACATGGTGCATCTATCACCCCGACATGGATGCCGCCTTGCACGAGCGCCGCGTGATGGAGCTGGACATGCGCGCTGCTTTGGCCGGCGGTCAGTTCGAGGTGTATTACCAGCCTTTAGTGAATGTGAAGACGCGTCAGGTCAGCGGGTTCGAGGCATTGATCCGTTGGCATCACCCCGAACGCGGCATGGTCTCGCCCGCTGAATTCATTCCCCTCGCCGAAGAAACCGGCTTGATCGTCCAGATCGGCGCCTGGGTCCTGCGCCAAGCCACCTGCGATGCCGCCACATGGCCCGGTGAGCTGAAAGTGGCCGTCAATCTCTCGCCCCTGCAGTTCAAGGATCGCGCGCTATTCGATATCGTCAAAGGCGTACTTGCGGAATCCTGCCTGCGGCCAAATCGGCTTGAGTTGGAAATCACCGAAGGCGTTTTGCTCCATGAAAACGAGCAGACTCTGGAAACGCTCCATAAGTTGCGCGCGCTTGGCATTCGCATCTCAATGGATGATTTCGGCACCGGCTATTCGTCACTCAGCTATCTGCGCAGTTTTCCTTTCGACAAAATCAAGATTGATCAATCCTTCATCCGCGACCTTGGCGCAAAGCTTGGCGCGGACAGCGGCGGTGCGGTCGCGATCGTGCGCGCCGTCACAGGCCTGTCCAGCAGTCTTGGGATCGCCACCACAGCCGAAGGCGTCGAGAACGAGGACCAGCTCGAGCGCCTGATCGCGGAGGGTTGCACGGAAGTGCAAGGCTACCTGTTCAGCCGTCCCTACCCAGCCCGGGAAGTGGCGCGGATGGTTGCCGATATTGCCAAACGTCCGGCGCAGCGATTGATCCCTGTCATAGACGGCGCAGAATCTTTCATGCCTGTGCCGCTGAAAGCCGCGATTGGTTGAACTGGTTGGCACCGCGCGGCATGCGGCCGCGCGGCGTTGCTGTGGGTCTTTCCCTACACGAAAATTGGAATTCTTAAGCTTGGAGTAACTTAAGCGCGCCACCCTGGAGCCCATCACCGCAGGACTCCCCAGGTCATGGAAATTGTCTGCATCC
>CAZZYR010000317.1:0-3549 GCA_964658235.1 uncultured Acetobacteraceae bacterium
CCTCCACCCAAGGCAATCAAATGCTCAAACAAGCCGTCCTCCTCGGAGCCCTCCTCATGTCCACGCCAACCTTCGCCGCCGACACTTTCGTCACCCTGCAATCCGGCGTCCAATACCATGACGAAGTCCCCGGCACCGGCGCCGAGCCGCAACCCGGCCAAACCGTCCGCGTCCACTACACCGGCTGGCTCTACGAAAACGGCGCCAAGACCACCAAATTCGACAGTTCGCGTGACCGCAACGAACCGTTCGAATTCGTGCTCGGCCAGGGCCACGTCATCGCCGGCTGGGACTCCGGCGTCGCCACCATGCACGTCGGCGGCAAACGCACCCTGATCATCCCGCCCGACCAGGGCTACGGCGCCCGCGGCGCCGGCGGCGTCATCCCGCCCAATGCGACATTGATCTTCGACGTGGAGTTGCTCGGGATCCACTGAAAGCATGGCCAGCTTTTTCGCGAAACAAGGTGCATCCCAAGTTGGCGTTATGGCTGGGGCAAAATCACTCACCCCCGGGTGCTGCGAAGTTGCGGCTCTCCAGAACCAAAAGCATTAACACAGAGGCCACAGAGATCACGGAGAACACAGAGGGCAGGCGTTCCTTCTCTGTGTTCTCCGTGTGCTCGGTGTTCTCTGTGTCATCGCTTTGCGCGTCGTCCGCAGCGCCTGTCCGACAAGTCACCAAAAGAGACGCAAAAACCTTCGCCAGCGCCAGAGCGGATCAATCTTACAGCGCAACGCTCTCCCGCGCCGTGAAAAATCCCGTTACCGGCGGATATACACGGTTGCGCCCACCCTGCTTGCTTTCATACAGCGCCGCATCCGCCGCGGAGATCAGCTGCTGGGCCGTGCAGCCCGGCCCCGGACACAGCGCGCTCACCCCTATGCTGACGGTGACAACCGGGCCCGCGCCCGGCGCGCCGTGTGGCAGCATCAAATCCTCCACATGGCCGCGGATCCGCTCGGCGGCGAGAATGGCGTCCGGCTGCGTGGTGTTGGGCAGCACAACGGCAAATTCTTCACCGCCATAGCGGCCAAGGCGATCCGTATCCTGCCGCAACAGCTGCGCGATCAGGCGGGCCAGCCGGCGCAGGCATGCATCGCCCGCCGGATGGCCGTGCCTGTCATTGAAGAGCTTGAAGTGATCGACATCGATCATCAGCAAGGCCAGTGGCTGCTGCATTGCGGCCGCATTGCTGAAGGCCTGGCTGAGGTAGTCTTCAAGGCCCCGCCGATTGGCCACATCGGTCAGCCAATCCGTGGTGGAGAGCGAATTGAGACGGGTGTTGAGGACCGCCAGCTCGGCGGCGGCAAGGCGCTGGTCCAGGGCCAGCAGGAACGCCCGGCGCTCCCCGGCCTCTATCGTATAGTTGGCATAGAGGGTGTAGGCCGCCGCCGTCAGCACGCTGAGTGGCATCAGCACGCGCGCGCCCTCCGGGAGCCCCTGAAACGTCAACGCCGCGGCGGTCGCGGCAAGCGTGCCTGTGGCGTTGAACGTTACGCACCAGATGAAACGCAGCCGGATCACCACATTCGCATAGACGATGAACAGGACATAGGTTCCCACCAGATACCCGCGATCCGGCGCGCCTGACAGGGACACCAGGCCGATGGTGCCAAGCAGGCCCATCGTCAGGCATGTGCCATGCGCCGCCTCCCGAAGGTTCGCCGGCGGCGTCCGCGCCGTGTAGAACAGCGCCAGGCTGTAGATGACCGTGCACACCACATGCAGCAGGATCGAATAGCCGAAGACATCCGGAACCAGCCGCGCATCCGCAACCAGGAAGAGGTTCGACAGAACCATTGCCAGCACGCCTGAAATGATCAGGTGCCTGGTGCGCGCCGCAGACGTTGCGGCTTCAAACGTCGCCTCCAGCAACGACGCGAACGCCAGATCAATACCGCGCCTGCCGAGCTCCGCTGCGATCGCGTGCCGGTCCGGTTCCACTTCTGCCGTCGAGGCGTGCGTCCCTAAGCCCGCATCCATGGTGAAATGAGTCGTATCATTTGCCACCCGGCTTGGTGCAATCGCATGTTGTTTTCTAGTGTCCCGGCGGTTTATGAACCCTTTCCAAAACGCGCGAAGGCGGTGACCACCGCTTCGTAAATGTGCCGCTTGAACGGCACCGCCAGGGCCGGAAGTTCGTCCAGCTCCGCCCAGCGCCAGGCGACGAATTCCGGATGCGTGTGCCGGTCCAGCGCCACGTCCGAATCCGTACCGTCAAAGCGCAGCGCGAACCATTTCTGGCGCTGCCCCCGATACCGGCCGCGAAACGCGCTCACCGCAACATCTGGCGGCAGCTCGTAGGTCAGCCATTCGTCGTGTTCAGCCAGGATCGTAGCCTTGGCCGTGCCGATCTCTTCTTCCAGTTCACGCAGCACGGCGGCGGCCGGATCCTCGCCCTCATCGATGCCGCCTTGCGGCATCTGCCAGCCAAGCGTGTCGGCGCGCTGGCCGATGAACACACGTCCGTTTGTGTTGAACAGGGCGGCGCCGACGTTCAGGCGATAGGGCAGGTCACTCATAAGAGCAGGAAGACTTCTTTTTTGAAAAAAAGAAGCAAAAAACTTTTATCAGTGCTGTCGCGGACCCCATGAAAAAAGTTTTTTGGTTCTTTTCTTCAAAAAAGAACTGCTTCCTTACTTCGGCCTCGGCAACGCCGTCAGCGGTGCCAGCACCATCCCCCGCGCCGCCAGCCCATGCGACCACACCGCCAGCCGGTCCAGCAAAACCGGCGTCGGCGGCCCCGCCAGGCCGATCGCCGCGCCCTGCCGCGCCGCGATCTGCTCGAGCATGGCCAAGTTACGATCGATCGCCTCCGCATCCGCTGGCTGGTCGGAAGCACTGGCCGCATCCACCACCACATCGGCCACGTAAGGCGGCACGCGGACCGCTCCGGTATCCGCAGGCGCCGGGGCGCCAGGGCGCGGATCCAGGTAGACCAGGCCGTGCTGGCTGATCGTGGCCAGCATGTCCGCAAAGGCCTGGCGGCTCTCCGCGAAGCGTTCGCCGGCAAGCCCATCGGATGCGCCAGTGGCGCCCACGCAGCCCTGCACGTTGGATAGCGCCCATTCGAGATTGGCGCGACTCTGCGTGGCATCCGAACCGGTCAACAGTGACCGGTCGCCTTCCTCCGCCGCCGGAAAGCCGTTCGGCTCCATCGGGATAGACACCAGGCACTCGCGCCCGAGCCTGCGCGCATCCCGCGCGATGCGGGCCGCATCGGCCTGCGGCGCATATGCGGAGAACGCCAGGTCGATCGCGGCGGGCAACGTCCGGTTCGCCTGCACGGTCAGGCCGCGATCCAGCCCGGCGCCGTCAATGACCAGGGCGACCTTCGGGTGGCGTTCGGCCGGGTCGAACGCGGCTGCATACAGGGTGGCGGGCGTGCGGCCGGTCGCGTCAATCCGCGGCAGCAGCCGGCCAGCGAATTCGCTGGGCTCCAGCAGCGCCGGGTCCGGCTCGGGTATCGCGGACAGGTCCATCCTGGACGGCGGTGCCGGATTGACCTGCGTCGCCACGGCGCGCGCCGGTTCGGCGCGTGCAATT
>CAZZYR010000318.1:0-3544 GCA_964658235.1 uncultured Acetobacteraceae bacterium
CGACCGGTGCGGTGGCTATCCTGGCAACGGCAATACCCGGGATTGATACCGTCACCAATCAGGCCCCATTGACAGGAGGTGTGGACGTTGAGAGCGATACCTCCCTGCGCGCGCGCTTTCCGCTTTACATAAATAGCCGCTCTAAGGCGACCTTTGGTGCGATCGAATTTGCCGTTGCGACTGTGCAGCAAGGTCTACGCTACGTTGTTTTGGAGAATACCGGGCCGGGTGGTTTCCCGCTACCGGGAAATTTTTGGGTTGTTGTCGACAATGGTTCAGGGGCGCCGCCTGGAGGTCTCGTCACAAACGTGAGCACCGCCGTTGATCTTGTTCGGCCGATTGGATCCACTTTCGCAGTAACAGGGCCGGGCGTTGTTCCTGCGATTATTGTTTTGAGTGTGATTACTTCCAATCCAGTCACCAAATCCGGCATCGTTGCGGCCATTCAGGAGGCTGTTATACTTTGGATCGCGGGATTGCCGATCGGTGGCACGTTGGCGGTTTCCAAACTCGAGGCGCTGGCACATGGCGCAGATACGACCGTCATCAGCGTTGTAGGAAGTATAAATGGTGCTTTTGCTGATTTAACAGCTTCGGCAGGCCAAGTCATAATACCCAGCAGCATCTCGGTGGCATGAGATGGCGACGGATGTGGGAGATATGATCGGGCGATTACGCCGCGTCTTGCCGGTCAGATGGTTTTCTGACACGGCGCCGCTGGCTGATGCGGTGTTAGGCGGTATTGGTAGCGCCTATGTAGCGGTTTTTGATCTGATTGCGGCGGTAAAGCTGCAAGCCCGTACAGCGACGGCGACGGGTGTTTTTTTGGATATGATTTCGGCTGACTTCTTTGGTGACGCCTTTCCGCGTCGGCTGGGCGAAAGCGATTCTGCTTTCAGGCAGCGTGTGATGGCGGAATTACTTCGGCCTCGAGGCACGCGGGCTGCGCTGATGGCGGCGTTGACGGATCTGACAGGCCAACCGGCCCGCATCTTCGAGCCAATGCGGCCTGCAGACACTGGCAGTTATAGCACTGGCGGAGCAGGCTACGGGGTGGCCGGTGGCTGGGGCAATCTTTCACTGCCCTACCAATGCTTCGTGGTTGCGGCTCGGCCGCGGGGTGGAGGCATCGCCCTTTTCGCAGGCTATGGGACCGGGGGCCTGCTCTACTATGGCAGCCCCGAGGATGTCGCGACGTCTGTATCGGACGCGGACATTTTTGCATCGGCAGCGTCAGTCTTGCCTGCTGGCTATATCGCCTGGCTTCAGATCCGGAACTGACAGAGTCGACCGCGCTGGCGCGCTCCACAGTCAGAATGAAATCAATGACGCATCCCAAGGATTTTGAGATGGACAGACAGATCGTCTATGCCGGCAGCATTCCGCTCGACACAGACCTGCTAAGCATCCAGCGAAATACCATGATTGCGCTGGGTCAATTCGCGCAGATGGTTCTGGGAACAACAACGGTCGTGGACGGACTGGCCTGTGCCCCGACACAACCTGCATCAATGTCCGTGAGCGTGGGGCCGGGCAGCATCACACAGCTGGGCGCGATCGACAGTACAGCGTTTGGTTCTCTGCCACCGCTGGCCTCCAACTCAATTGTCAGGCTAGGCGTCAATATCGGCAGTACGGCGTTCACCCTGGCTGCACCGAGCGCGACGGGGCAAGCAATCATCTACCTGATCCAGGCGAGCTTGCTGGAAGCTGATGGCGGCGCTGTTGTTCTGCCCTACTACAACGCCGCCAATCCCGCCCAGCCGTTCAGCGGACCAACCAATAGTGGCACTGCACAGATGACTCAGCGGCGGCAGACCGTGCAACTTGTGGCCAAACCAGGAGCCGCCGCGGCACTTGGAAGTGCGGTTTTGCCGTCCGTTGATGCGGGTTGGGTAGGCTTGTACGCGGTGACCGTGGTGTATGGGCAGCAAACGGTTAGTGGGGCGAATATCACAGTCCTGCCAGGTGCCCCATTCGTTAATTGGAAGCTTCCGCAGCTCACGCCCGGAACGCACAATCTGGCGGTATTCCAGCCGACCTCGCAGGGAATTTGGAATGTTCCTGCTGGAATTACCGCGGTGAAGGTGCGCCTGTGGGGCGGAGGCGGCGCGGGCGGCAGCGGGTTCGGCGGGGCAGGCGGCGGGGGTGCCGGAGGTGGCTATAGCGAAGGCTATTACATCGTGTCGCCTGGGCAGGCGATTCAAGTGGTTGTTGGGACTGGAGGCGCGGGAACCGGGTCGGGTGCCGCTGGAGGTGGTTCCGCTTTCGGCGTCTTAGGGACAGCGGGTGGAGGCTCCGCCGGTGCCAGTGGCTCGTCGGGCGGCGCTGGAGCGGGCGGCGTGTCTGGCGGCAATGCTGCTGGTTCCGGGCTGTCCCTGAGCGGGGGCGCTGGGGGAGACGCCATGGTGATAGGCGGGACTTTTGTCAGCGGAGCCGGCGGCGGCTCGCATGGCAGCGCGGGCGGGGCCCCGGTGAGCGGGTCTGGATTAAGCAATGGGCGCAATGGGGTGGGGCCTGGCAGCGGCGCATCCGGCGGGACAGGCACTGGCGTAGGGGGGCAGGGGGGTCCAGGCCTCGTGCTGGTGGAGTGGTAAATAGTTGTTCACCGTGCAGCGTTGATTAGCTGCCTCTGCACCACGTAAAAAGGGAATAACGACTTGGGAACGCCGGCACAATTCTCATGGCAGCCGACTACGGCGCGCGTCGTGACTATCCAAGGTTTCGGTCCGTTTCCCCGCGGGATATGGCAGACCACGCCACCTAACCTCGTCTGGCCGGTCAAGGATCCTGGAGACACACTTGACTACGTCGTGGATCTGTCTGCTGCCCTTGCCGGCGACGGCGGCGACGGCATTGCCACGTTGGATGTGGCGATTACGCCCGCCAACAGCGGTGACCTGACGCTCATGAGTTCCCGCGCGGACGGCAATCAAGCTATTCTCTGGTTGAGTGACGGACTTACCGGAACGACGTACGGTGTCACGGTGGTTATTGGCACAAATAGCGGTCGCGTGTTGTCTCGCACGATCTCCCTGCCGGTGCAGAGCCTGGCAATGCCAATGCCATTCGGTAACGACATTACTGACCAAAATGGCGTTCCCCTGACTGATCAATTCGGCGATCCCCTCACGGTCACTTAGTTCTTCAATGCGCAGCTTCTTTAGCCATTTTTCGGCTAAATGTTTAACAATGCGGTTGCAAACGATCTCGTAATACAAGGAGTCTTGCGGGTATGCCCACGATTGTACAGCTGCCTAATGCTACGGCGCCCGGGCCACAGGACGAGATTCCCCTGAGCCAGGGTGGCGTTACACGGGCGGTCACTGTTGCCGACCTACTGAGCGGTACACAGCAGGCGATTGAGATCGCCAGTCCGAGTGTCTTGGGACGGGCATCACTTGGCCCGGGCGGTCCGGAGTCGCTCTCGTTGGGGTTGGGTTTGGCGGTGCAGAACGCGTCCTTGCTCGCAAATGGCAGCGATCACGCGGCGTTTGTTCAGGAAACCGGGTTCAGTGTCGGCGACGAGGCAATCATCAATGCC
>CAZZYR010000319.1:0-3507 GCA_964658235.1 uncultured Acetobacteraceae bacterium
CCGCGCGCGACAGCTACCTCAACATGGCCTCCATCCTGTCCGCCGCCAGCGTGACCGGGGCCGACGCCATCCACCCGGGCTACGGTTTTCTCTCTGAGAACGCGGGCTTTGCGGAAATGGTGGAGGATCACGGCCTGACCTTCATCGGCCCATCCAGCGACCACATCCGCATGATGGGCGACAAGATCACCGCGCGCACCGCCATGGCCAGCCTCGGCGTGCCGCTGGTGTCCGGCTCGCCCGGCGCGCTGGCTGATCTGGACGCCGCGCGCGAGGTGGCGGCGATGGTGGGCTATCCCGTGCTGATCAAGGCGACCGCCGGCGGCGGCGGGCGCGGCATGAAAGTGGCGCACACCGAAGACGAGCTGGAGGAAGCCTGGCGCGTGGCGCGCACCGAAGCCCGGGCCGCGTTCGGCAATGATGAGGTGTATCTCGAGAAATACCTGGACCGGCCGCGCCATATCGAATTGCAGATCTTGGCCGATGCGCACGGCAACGTTGTCCACTTCGGCGAACGTGATTGCAGCCTGCAGCGGCGGCACCAGAAGCTGTTGGAAGAAGCCGGCTCACCGGTGCTGACGGCCGCCGAACGCGACGCGATTGGCGCCACCGCGACCGCGGCGCTCGCCAAGCTTGGCTACCGCAACGCAGGCACGCTGGAGTTCCTGTATCAGGACGGTCAGTTTGCATTTATCGAAATGAACACCCGCCTGCAGGTTGAGCATCCGGTGACGGAGATGGTGTGCAATGTGGACCTGGTGCGCGAACAGATACGCATCGCCGCTGGTCAGCCATTGGGCTACACGCAGGCGGATATCAGGTTCTCCGGCCATGCGATCGAATGCCGCGTGAACGCGGAGGATCCAGAGACCTTTTCGCCCACGCCAGGCAAGGTGATCGCCTTCCACGCGCCGGGCGGCCTGGGCGTGCGCGTGGATTCCGCGCTGTACGCCGGATATGTGGTGCCGCCTTATTATGACAGCCTGGTTGCCAAGCTGATCGTGCATGCGCCGACGCGGCCGGAGGCGATTGCGCGGCTGCGGCGCGCGCTGGATGAGTTTGCTGTGCTGGGGATCAAGACGACTTTGCCGTTGCACCAGCGGATCATTGAGCAGCCGGAGTTTCAGGCTGGGGATTATACGATCCATTGGCTGGAGGAGTTTGTGGGGCGGGGGCAGTAAGGAAGGCTTTCTTTTTTGATAAAAAGAAGCAAAAAACTTTTTTCGGCGCTGTCGCGGACTCTTCGAGCCGGCTTGGTTTTCTGGCTCCTTCTATGCGCGGGTTCGTTCGCGCAGACGGGTGACGGTTTCGCCTGGCGGCAACAGCCGGGACGGCAACTGGACACGGCTGTCGCACTGACCGACTCCATGGGGCATGTCACCAGCCTTGGCGCGCTGCTCGGCACGGCGCCGGCCATTCTCGATGTCGGGTATTTCCACTGCCCGTCTCTCTGCGGCGTCGTTCGCTCCGACGTTTTCACCGCTCTGGAGGCTGGTGGCATTCATCTGGGTGCCGATGCGTCGCTGATCGCGTTGTCCCTCGATCCCGCCGAAACGGCCGCAGACGCCGCCCAGGCCCGTGCAAGCGACCTGGCCCGCTTTCCGGCCGCAAACCCGGCCGGCGTGCGCTACGTGACCGCCAGCGCGCCGGTGATCAGGGACATCGAGGACGCGATCGGCCTGCGCGCCCGCTGGGATCCGGCTTTGAAGCAGTTTCTGCATCCGGCCGGCATCGTTGTGCTGACCCGCACAGGACAGGTCAGTGCCTACCTGCTCGGCGTGGGCTACACGGGGGGCGACCTGCGCGCCGCCGTGCTGCGCGCGGGGGACGGCGGCATTGCGCAGGCGGCGCTGCCCATCCTGTTGCTGTGCTTCCATTTTGACAGCACGACCGGGCGCTACACCCTGGCCGTGGAAAAGCTCCTGCGCCTGCTCGCCGGCCTGACGGTGGTCACGATTGCAGGGCTTGTGGCGGCGCTTGCATGGGGGCGGCGGGCGAGGCGGGCTTGAGTGCGAAGCGGGTTCAATGCGTAACTGCGGAAAAACCTGGATGAAACGATGTTCCATCAGCTTCTGACGCCAATCGGCGGCAATCTCGGCCTGTCTTTTGGTGTGGCTGCCATCCCAATCGTTGTGGTGCTTGTGCTGCTGGGTGTGCTGCGGCGGCCGGCTTGGCAGGCGTCGCTCGCGGGCCTTGTAGTGGCGTTCGGCGTGGCGGTGACCGCGTGGCAGTTACCCCCGGCGATTGCGCTGTCCAGCATCGCCGCGGGTGCCACCTTCGCGTTGTGGCCGGTCATGTGGATCGTGTTCAACGCCTTGCTGCTCTACAACGTGGCAGTGGTGTCCGGCCGTTTCGATGCCTTCAGGGATTGGGTGCTGGATCATCTGCCAAATGACCGGCGGGTGGTTCTGGTGGTGATCGGTTTCTGCTTCGGCTGCTTGCTGGAAGGCATCTCCGGCTTCGGCACGCCAGTGGCGATCACCAGTGCGTTGCTGATTTTGGTTGGCTTTCCGCCGATCGAGGCGCTGACATTCACGCTGATCTTCAACACTGCGCCCGTGGCTTTTGGAGCGCTTGGCGCGCCAATCACCGTGCTCGGCACGGTGACGGGGCTGTCCCCTGTGACCTTGGGGGCCATGGTCGGCCGCCAGTTACCGTTTATGGCCATGCTGCTGCCGTTTTATGTCATGGCGATTTACGGCGGCTGGCGCAGCGTGCGCGCGCTGTGGCCGGTGCTGCTGGTGGCTGGGGGAAGTTTTGCCATGGGGCAGTTCATCAGCTCCAACTATCTCGACTACGCGTTGACGGACGTGTTCTCTTCGCTGACAGCGCTGATCGTGACCCTGGCTTTCCTGCGCGTTTGGCATCCTGTGCACGATCCCGCCTTCGCCGTGGGCGCGCGGCCCCTCGCCGCGTCGCGCGCCGCGCGCGGTGTGCCGGCCTGGCAGGGCTGGCTGCCTTGGGTGATCGTGAGCATCACCGTGATCATCTGGACCAACCTGAAGGTGTTCAATATCGGCGCGCAGCCTATCCTGTGGCGCGGCCTGCATAACCTGGTCGCCATCACGCTGTATCATGACAAGCCGTATGCGGCGAAATACGTCTTTCAGCCGCTGGCGTCCGGCACCGCGATCCTGCTGGCGGCCATCATCACCGCGGCCCTGGTGGGCGTGGGCCCGGCCACGTTCGGCCGCCAGATCATTGCCACCTGGCGTCAGAGCCGCATCGCCATCCTGACCGTCACGCTCATCGTGGCGCTCGCCTATCTGATGAATTATTCAGGCATGACCTACACCCTTGGCAAAGGCGTGGCGTCCGTCGGCATCCTGTTCCCGCTGGTCTCGCCGTTCCTCGGCTGGGTGGCGGTGTTCCTGTCCGGTAGCGACACCTCAGGCAATGCTCTGTTCGGTAATTTGCAGGTGGTAGCGGCAAATCAGCTCGGTTTGAACCCTGTTCTGATCGCAGCGACGAACTCGTCCGGCGGTGTGATGGGCAAGATGATCTCGC
>CAZZYR010000320.1:0-3498 GCA_964658235.1 uncultured Acetobacteraceae bacterium
GCTCCCACGTCCAGGCGCTTTCTTGGTGATAGCGCGTGAAGGCGGACAACGAGACGGCGACAGGACCTTTGTTGCCGGACGGCCGCAGGCGCATGTCCACGTCGTAGAGCTTGCCGTCCCGCGTCGGCACGGTGAGCGCGGCGACGATCACCTGGGCCGCGCGGGCAAAATACTGGCTGGGCGGCAGGCGCGAGGGGCCTGTGCTCTGCGTGGCGCCCACCGGGTGGTCGTAGATCAGCAGCAGATCGAGGTCCGAGCCGGCCATCATCTCCCTGCTGCCGGCTTTCCCCAGGGCCACCACAACCAGGCGCCCGCCCGGAAGCCTGCCATAGCGGCGGGCATGATCGCGCAGGACAAGCGGCAGGAGTGTGGCGATTGCGGCCTCCGCCAGCGCGGTTCGGGCATCGCCGGCGGCGTCCTGGTCGATGCGGCCGTCCAGTTCGGCGACGGCCAGGCGGAATTCCTCGCCGCGGACGAAACGGCTGGCGATGCCGAGCGCTTCATCCACCGCGCGTGCGTCGCCAAGCTGGGCGGCGAGCGAGACAGCGGGGGACGGATCGATATCCTGCGGGGACATCAGACCTTCAAGCGCGGCCGGCACGGCAGCGAGGTGATCGGCGAGCGAAGGTGCCGCGCCAAGGACATCCACCAGGCGCTCCAGCAAAGCCGGATTGTGTTGCAACAGGGAGAACAGCTGCACGCCCTGGGGAAGCCGATAGATGAAGGCGTCCAGGCGGCCCCAGACCACATCCGGCTCGGCCTGGTTTTGGACGGCGGCATCGATGGCCGGGAGAAGCCGGCGCAGCAGCGCGCGGGCGCGTTCGGTCCGCAAGGCAATCGGGTGGCCCTCCAGCCACACGCGCCAGGGGCGATCGCCGTCACCCGGCTGGGCCAACAAAGCCGGCTGCGGCGCCTCGCCGATGTCAGGCGGGGCGGCAGGCTGTTCCAGCAAGCCAGCAAAGGCGGTGTGGACGGTTTCCAGATGAACAAGAAGGCAGGATGCAAAGGCGTCGGCGCCGCTAAAATCCATGAAGCGGGCAAAGCGCTCAAGGGCTTCGGCGGTCTGCGGAAGACGATGGGTCTGGTGGTCATCGACCATTTGCAGCCGATGTTCGGCGCGGCGCAGGATGTTGTAGGCCGGGATCAGGACGGACACCATCTCGGCCGGCAGGTGACGACTGGCTTCGAGCGCTCTCAGGGCGTCCAGCGTGGCGGGGATGCGCAAGCCGGGATTGCGGCCGCCCCACACCAGCTGGAGCATCTGCGCGCAGAACTCGACCTCGCGGATGCCGCCCTGTCCCAGCTTCAAATCGTGGCCGAGCAAGCGGGTGGCCGGCGAACCGTCTGGAGAGAGGGCGGCGCCTTTGTGCTCGTCCATACGGCGCTTCATGGCGCGGATGTCCGCAATGGCGGCAAAATCCAAGTGGCGCCGCCAGACAAAGGGACGGATGGCGGCCAGGAAGCGTCTGCCGAGTGCCAGGTCACCCGCCACGGGCCGGGCCTTGATCATGGCGGCCCGCTCCCAGGTCTGCGCCGCGCCCTCGTAATAGGCAAGCGCCGCGGACAGCGAGACGGCCGGGGGCGTGGAGGCAGGGTCGGGGCGGAGGCGAAGATCGGTGCGGAAGACGTAGCCGCCGGCATCACGCTGCTGCGTCAGGCTGACAAGATCGCGTGTCAGCCTGGTGAATATGGCGCCCAGCGCGTCCGCGTTATAGGCATGGGCCTCCGGGTCGTAGATGAGGATGAGATCGACATCGCTGGAAAAATTCAGCTCGCGCGCGCCAAGCTTGCCCATGGCGAGCACGGTGAAGCCGGCGCCGCGCGAGGGCGCGGATGGGTGCGGCAGCCGCAATTCGCCGCGGTCATGGGCAGTGCTCAGGAGGTGATCCGCCACCAGACGCAACGCTCCTTCAGCCAGATCGGACAGCGCGCCGGTCACCTGGGTCAGGGACCAGGCGCCACCGATATCCGCCACCGCGGCGGTCAGGGCGATGCGGCGCTTGGCGGTACGCAGCAGCGCGGCCAAGCGAGGACGCGGCAAAGTGGGCAAGACGCCGGTCAGGGCGCCGAGTGCCAGATCACACACGGCATCCGGGCCGTGGGTGAGGATCGCCTGGATCGTGTCCGGCTCCCGCAACGCCATTTCCGCAAGGAAGGGACTATTGCCGCCGAGGCAGGCAAGCAGAGACCGGCCAGCCTCGGTCAGCACGCCCGGAAAGGCGTCGATGAGACGGGTGGCGGAAGCGATATCTACGGGTGCGGGGAAGCGCATCGTGCCTGTTTGTTTAAAGATTTGCCGGCCGGCTGGCTGCCAAGGCTGGTTTTGCGTTCACAGCTTCGGACGCCGCGCCATCCTTAGCCATAGACCGTTGCCGCGGGCACTCTCGCATGCACTGCACCTGATTGCTGAAGCCGTTCTTGGATTGCTCGGGCTTCTGGCGCTGGGCGCGTGCGTGCTGGGATGGCGGCTGGCCCAGGGGCCGATCGATGTGACCGCGCTGGTGCAGCGCGAACATGCCTTGTTCGTGGCACAGGGCGCGCATCTGGCGATCGGCCACGCGGCGCTGGCCTGGGAAGGCTTTTCCGCCAGCGGGCGCCCGGTGGACATGCTGGTGGACGATGTGGCCGCGTCCACGGATGACGGCCGGCTGCGCGTGGGAATCCGCCGCGCCAAGGTAGCGCTGTCCGTGCCGCAGCTTCTGGCCGGTCGCATCGCCCCACGGACGATCGCGGTGTCAGGAGCCAATGTCCTGCTGCAGCGAACGCAGGATGGCACGCTGCCGATAGGCGGCGCGCAGACCGGCGTCCGCCCGTCCAAGGCGGGCACGCCGCAGTGGCTGACAGACCTGAACCGCATCGAGGTGCGAAATTCCGCCCTGATCCTCCGCGGACCACGGCCAGGGACGGATGTGCTGGCGCCGCATCTCGACCTCGAAGCCACCCGCCACGCCGATGGGGGACTCTCCGGGACGGCACATAGCGAATTGGTGGCCGGTGCCATACGGTGCGTGCTCGACCTGAAGGCGACCCCCGGGCCAGGGGGCACCGCACTGACCGCAAGCCTGGGCCCCGTATCGCCGGCGGCGCTGGCTGAGCTGGCACCGATTTGGCCGGCGCTGGGCGCGCTTTCAGCTGCTGATATGCCTGTATTGGACGCGCCAGTTCAATTGACGCTGCAGGCACATGTCGGCCCATCGCTGCAGCCGCTCGATGGACAGCTGGATCTGGCGGCAAAGGCCGGTACGCTTCGGGCGGGACACGGGACAGTCGGGCTGGCCAGTCTGGCGGCAACGCTCAGCCTGCGCCCGGCCGAGCTGCGGCTGGAAGCGTTCAGAGCCGAACTGGCGGCGCTTCCAGGGCCGCATGCGCCGCCCCCGGTCATCACCGCGAGTGCGACGGCGACACGGCAGAGCGGACGGGTGCACGCCACATTTGGTGTGCAGATCGATGGCGTGGCGATGGCCGACCTTGGGCAGTATTGGCCGGCGGGAACCGGCG
>CAZZYR010000321.1:0-3486 GCA_964658235.1 uncultured Acetobacteraceae bacterium
CGCGTCCGCGCCCGCCACCGCCTCGTCGTGGACCTCCTCCTCGCCGTCGGCGTCCCGCGCGAGGACGCGGAAAATGACGCCGAAGGCATCGAACACCACGTCTCCCCCTCCACCCTGGAAGCCTTCGCCCGTTTCCTCAAACCCGCCTGATGCGCCTTCCATCCCGCCTGCGCGCCGCCATATCGGGGCCAATGCCGGACATCTCCCCCGCCCTCGGCCTCCGCCTCCACGGCTCCATCCACGAGATAGACCCCGCCGATTGGGATGCCTGCGCCGGACCTGACAACCCCTTCGTCAGCCACGCCTTCCTCTCCACCGTCGAGGATAGCGGCTCCGCCACCCCCCGCACCGGCTGGCTCCCTCGCCACGCCGCCCTCCGGGACCAGGCGGACCGCCTCCTCGCCTGCGCCCCCATGTACGCAAAGGGTCACAGCTACGGCGAATACGTCTTCGACCACGGCTGGGCCCGTGCCTTCGAACAGGCCGGCGGCGACTACTACCCCAAACTCCAGATCGCCTCCCCCTTCAGCCCCGTCACCGGCCCCCGCCTCCTCATCCGCCCGGACGCGCCCATGGACGTCGTCACACTCGCCGGCGCCCTCGCCCAAGCCTGCCGCGAAACCAAACTCAGCTCCGTCCACGCCACCTTCTGCACGTCGGACGAATACGCCGCCCTCGGTGAAGCCGGCTGGCTCCAACGCCTCGGCGTGCAATACCACTGGCACAATAACAACTATGCCAGCTTCGACGATTTTCTCGCCGCGCTGAGCTCACGCAAACGCAAATCCCTAAAGCGCGAACGCCGGGATGCGAACGCCTGCGGCCTCACATTCCACACCCTCCCCGGCACGCAGACCGACAAGTCCCACTGGAAAGCCTTCTACCGCTTCTACGAAAGCACGGTCGATCGCAAATGGGGCAGCGCTTACCTCACAGAATCCTTCTTCCCCCTCCTCGCCGAACGCCTGGGGGACCGCGTCGTCCTGATGCTCGCCGAAGACCGCGGCAAATTCGTCGCCGGCGCCCTCAACCTGCGCGGCACCCACACGCTCTACGGCCGCAACTGGGGCTGCCTGGGAGATTTCCCCTTCCTGCACTTCGAACTCTGCTACTACCGCGCCATCGATTTCGCCATCGCCCACGGCCTGCGCACCGTCGAAGCCGGCGCCCAGGGCGAACACAAAATCCAGCGGGGCTACCTCCCCTCGCTCACCTATTCGGGCCATTACATCGCCCACCCCGGCCTCCGCCACGCCATCTCGGACCACCTCAAACGCGAACGCCCGGCTGTGGAGCAGGAAATGCTCTCCTTGATGGACCTCTCGCCCTTCAAACAGGAAGAATAAGGCAAGGCCTTCTTTTTTGAAAAAAAGAAGCAAAAAACTTTTCTCCATGCTGTCGCGGACTCAACGGCAAAATCCCTAACCCCTTTCCCACCCTTGCGGGAGAGGGAGGAGCCCGCCGCGTCCGCGGTGGGAGGTGAGGGCGCCTTATGCATCAAACCAACTCAATCGCCCGCTTCATCACCTCCAGCCAAACCTCGAAATCCGCATACCGATCCACCTCATCCACCTCTCCCAACTCCCCCCACAAAAATCCCGGCGCCAGCCGCACCACCTCCCCCGCGCGCCCCACATCCCCATAACTCGTCCACAGCAACGTGCACGGCCCATGCAAGGTCAACGCACAAAACACCGCCAGCGCCTCGGGCTCCGTCAAACAATCGCTGCGCGTCAGCACATGGATCTTCTCCGCCAGCGCCGCATCCTCCAGGAACTTGCGTCGCAGAAAAGTCAGCCGTCTGATCTGCTGCGCAAACAACGCCGCCTTGTCCGTCTCGTCCACAAAGCACCGCGTGTCGAAGCTCAGATTGTAAGTCTCCTGCGTCCACCGCCAGGTCGGCCGCTTCTCCGGCGTTGCCCGCAGCACCAGCCGCTCCGGCACATCCACGCCAGCAAACCCCGCCGCCAGTCCCTCATACAAAGCCGCCGTCGTGGTATCCACAAACCGCAATAGGCTCACCGGCTCCGCGCCAAAATGCCGCTGCACAAGCCCGAAGTGACACGCTTGACCGATACTTTCGAATTCCATTGCCAGCGCCGCCGGCAACAACTCTGCCGCACCCGGCATCCGCGCCGGCGTATCGTCCCCATCAAGGCGGAAAACCCGCACGCTATGCACCATCAGCGCCAGACGCTGCCGATTGCGTATCTTGTCCCGCGTGCGCGCGATCCCTTCGCTGAGATGCACGAAGGTCAGCACCGCCTCCGCAGGCAGCCCGTCCGGCAACCGCCACGCCGCCACGTGCAACTCGCGCATCGCCACCGTCGCCAACAACCGGCCGTCCAGCGCCAGCATCACGCTCTGCCCCACCAGCCCGGGCGGATCCACACACGGCGTCGCACACACCACCAGCACATCGCCGCCACGCAGCGCCGCACCCGCCAGCCGCAACCGGCTCTGCCGCCCTATGGACCACCGGTGCGTCGGCTCCTGCTCCGCCCACCCGTCCAGCACGTATGCGTCGCTGTTGCCGCCTGCATGGAAATCAATGTCCAGCAGCAGCGTCGTCATGCGGGCAATCTCATGTCACCTCAAACCTGAAAGGGCTGCATCTCCCGCGGCAGCCACATGTGGTTCCACGCGGTGGTCTCATGACGCACCACATCGCTGGCCACCGGCAGCCCATCCGGCAACAGCGCATAATCCACATACCCGCACTCTTGCAGCACCCGGGTCAGCCCATCCTCATCCGCCCCCAGCAACACCTCCACAAACACCACCGGCCGATCCCGCCGCAGCACGCCGGCCGCCCCTTGCAGCACCGCCAGGTCATGCCCCTCCGCATCCACCTTGATAACCGCCACCCGCCGGCCGCCCGGATGCTGCGAGTCCAGCGTCACCGCCTCCACGCCGAACGCCTTAAGCTCGCCCATCTTGAAAGCCCCCTCCAGGGACGCACTCGTTTCCACCAGCCCATGCCCCCCATCCGGCACATACAGCGTCCGCCGCCCAGCCTCATCGCTCACCGCAAACGGCCGCACCTCCGCCCCCCGCCGACGCGGACTCACCCGCAAATTGGCCTCCAGCAGCGCCCGCACCAATGCAAACGGCTCATACGCCACCAGGGAAACACGCGAAGACGCGCTCAGCGCCAGCAGCGTATAGAACCCCGTATTCGCCCCCACATCCACCACCACCCCATCCCCCGCGGCCCGCACCGCCCGCGCAAAATACGCCGGCATCGGCCGCTCGAAATGACGCCACCCAAACTTCGCCGCCGCGCACGCCACCTGATCCCGCGACCCGCACGTGCTCATGCGGAAACTGCCGTAGTGGAAATCCGGTCCCAGCTTGATGTCCACGAAGGGGTCATGAATAGTCAAAGCAAGCAGTCCTTTTTTGGAAAAAAGGACCAAAAAACTTTTGTCCATTTGGTCCGCGACAGCACTGACAAAAGTTTTTTGCTTCTTTTTTCCAAAAAAG
>CAZZYR010000322.1:0-3440 GCA_964658235.1 uncultured Acetobacteraceae bacterium
ACTCAAATGGATAAAAGTTTTTTGGTTCTTTTTTTCAAAAAAGAACTGCTTCCTTACAACCGCGGCAGCGACACGCCCTTTTGCCGCATATACTTCCCCCCCCGATCCGCATAGCTCACCTCCGGCGCGCTATCGCCCTTCAGAAACAGAAACTGGCAAATCCCCTCATTGGCATGGATCTTCGCAGGCAGCGGCGTGGTGTTGCTGATTTCGATCGTCACCTGGCCCTCCCATTCCGGCTCCAGCGGTGTCACGTTCACGATGATGCCGCAGCGCGCGTAGGTGGATTTGCCCAGGCAGATCACCAGGATGTCGCGCGGAATGCGGAAATACTCGATCGTGTGGGCCAAGGCAAAGCTGTTGGGCGGGATGATGCAGACGGGTGCCGTGCGGGTGACGAAACTGTCCGCGCTGAACGCCTTGGGGTCCACCACCGCGCTGTCCACATTCGTAAAAACGCGGAAATCCTGCGCGACGCGGGCGTCGTAGCCGTAGCTGGACAGGCCGTAGCTGATCACCCCGTCGCGCTTCTGGTTTTCCACGAACGGGTCGATCATGGCGTGCTCGGTCGCCATGCGGCGTATCCAATGGTCTGGCATCACGGACAAGACAAGGCGACTCCGGTGGTGTTCGGCACCCTAACCGATCTTGCTATCCGTGTCCTTTGGCGGGGTCGGGTCCAGGCGGGCGCGGGACTGGGCTTTGCGGCGGCGCAGGTTCTCCCGCAGGGCGGCAGCTTCCCGGGCGCGCCGCGCCTCGGCTTCGGCCTGTGCGCGCGGAGTCAGGCTGGGAGCGGACGGAGGCTGCTCGGACATGATGCCCGGTTATAGCACCTCGTCCGTCACCACAGTGAAGACGGACAGGAAGGACGGGCCGAAGATGGTGGAGATGGCAACGTCCGTCGCGTCACGGCCGCGCGCCATCAGCACGCGGCCGATGCGCGGATGGTTGTGGCGGGCGTCAAAGGTATACCAGCGGCCGCCGAGATAGACCTCGAACCAGGCGGAGAAGTCGCCGGGCGGGTAGGGCGGCGGCATGCCGATATCGCCCAGGTAGCCGGTGCAGTAGCGCGCCGGGATGTTCATGCAGCGGCAGAAGGCGACGGCCAAATGGGCGTAGTCGCGGCATACGCCACGGCCCTCCTGATAGGCTTCCCAGGCGGTTCTTGTGGGACGCGCGTCCTGGTAGTTGAATTTGATGTGGTTGTGGACGAAGTCGCAAATGGCTTGCACGCGGCCCCATCCGGGCGCCGTGTGGCCGAACAGCGACCAGGCCGCCTCGCTCAGCCGGTCCGTCTCGCAGTAGCGGCTACCCAGCAGGAAGGAGAGCAGATCGTCCGGCAGGTCTTCTACCTTATGCTGCACGGCGTCCCAGGCGACCTCGTCCGGCAGGCCGGTATCGAAGATGTCGAACCGTGTGGAGATGGTGGTGCGGCCGGGCGGGGCGAGGATGCGGGTGCAGACGTTGTCGAACGAGTCCCGGTAGGTTCGGAGCGGTGCCCCCGGGCTGATGACGATCGGCCCGGGCGTGAGGAGATCGCCCGCACGGCTGGGATGCACGCTGATCACCAGGAGCATGGGCGTGGTTTGCGGGCAGTCGAAGCTGATGTCGTAGCCGGCGTGTATCCGCATGCGGTGGCCCCCTGGTTATGGCGTGGCGTCCTGCCCCCACCCACCTCAACGCACATGACGGCGGAACGTCACGCCGGCGGCTCTAATTGTCTGCCACCCAAAACTGCGTATCGGCGATAGGCAGTCACGGATCGGGTATGCAACCTTTGTGCCCCGAGTCTCGCGGATGGCACTCGGCCTGCCGCATAGGGTTAGTCAATTGACGGACGACGACAGCGATGCACCCTCTTGATCTGCTGACAGCCACTGATCCGGAGCCGGTGCGCGTCATCAATCCGGGTGGCCTGTCACCCTTCCTTCTGGTTTGCGACCATGCCGGCCGCGCCGTGCCGGCGTCGATGGGGGATCTCGGCGTGAAGCCCCCGGATTGGGACAGGCATATCGCATGGGACATCGGGGCGGCCGGCGTGTGCGAGAGGCTGGCGCCGCTGCTGAACGCCACCTGCGTGGCACAGGTCTATTCACGCCTGGTGATCGATTGCAACCGGACACCTGGCCATCCGACGTCCATCCCGCCGGTGAGTGACGGGACGCCGGTGCCGGCAAACACAAACCTCACCACGGGAATGGCCGCCGCTAGAATCGCGGCCATTTTCAACCCCTACCATGCAGCCATCGCGGCTGAGCTCGATCGCCGCGCGGCAGCCGGGCGGCCGACTGCGCTGATTGCCATGCACAGTTTCACACCGGTGTTTGGCGGAGCTGCGCGCCCCTGGCAGGCAGGCGTGCTGCACAACCGTAAGCCGCGTTTGTCCCGCGCTTTGGCCAAGCTGCTTGAGGCGGAAGGCTTCCTGGTGGGCGACAACGAGCCGTATGCCTTGAGCGACGAATCCGATTACACAGTCCCGGTCCATGCCGAACGGCGCGGCATGGATTATGTCGAATTGGAGGTCCGCCAGGATCTGATCGCGGATGCGGAGGGGCAGGCCGCGTGGGCAGAGCGGCTGGGCCGGCTGCTGCCGCTGGCGTTGGCGGCTATCGGGGCTGCGGGAAAGGCAGGTCTGCCTTCATAACCGGACGGTAGACGCTCACCATACCAGCGACCGCGACGGTGGTGGAGGCGTCCGAGTCCGAGGCGACTCCGCTTGGCGCACCGGCATAGGACCGCGACCGTGTCGGCAGGATCGCCCTCTGAACCACCCTACCAAGCGGGTCGGCGTTCTGCTGAAGGATCGCCAACGCAGTGCCGAGGTTCTCTTCAACGATAGCGGTGTGGTTCGGCGTGAAGTCCTCCGACACGACGGTTCCGGCGTGGCTCGTGGTTGTGACGACGGCATGATAATCCAGCAACTGGACGATGTCGCCGGGCCGCGCCTGCTCCAGGGGGACGCGCTGGCCCCAGACGTAGTCCTCGCCGGTGGTTGTTGCCGCGTAATCCGACGCGGTGGTGGCTCCGGAGCTGGTCAGGGCCATGTCGGCCAGCTCAGCGCATTCGCCGTTGCCCACTTGATGCCGTAGATGGCTGCGGGCGAAGGCGAGAACGGCGGCCTCCGCCGGCGCGCTCCGCGCAGCGTTCGTCTGTGGCGTCGCCTGACGTGAGGGCGTGCGCATGCTGCAGGCATCGATGCTGGCCATCGACAGGCATAGCCAGGCGCGGAGCGTGCGGGATGCCGACATCATGGCATTTCGCATAGACGCAGTCGGTTAACGAGCGGCTTCCGGCTGGCGACGTGCGGTCGGGGCAAAGGCGGTCGCTCGGCGGATCGTCCGAAACCACGATAGGTTCACGGGGCATTGGAGGTGAGGTTTGCTGGTGCTGCTGGAGGGGATTGAACTCTCGATCTCTCCCTTACCAAGGGAGTGCTCTAC
>CAZZYR010000323.1:0-3412 GCA_964658235.1 uncultured Acetobacteraceae bacterium
AACATCCACCGCCCCGGCTCCGCCACGGCTCTCCTCCTCGTCGCCCTTGGCCTCGGCCTCACCACCCTCGCCGCCGTCGCCCTCATCGAAGGCAACATCCGCGGCCAGTTCACCGGCGCCCTCGCCAAAACCGCGCCCAGCTTCTTCTTCATCGACATCCAGAACGACCAGCTCGCCCGGTTCCGCGCCCTCGTCGCCGCCACCCCCGGCACCACGGACCTGCACGAAGTCCCCAGCCTGCGCGCCCGCATCGTCTCCCTGAACGGCGTCCCCGCGGAAAAGGTGAAAGTCGCCCCCGGCAGCCAGTGGGGACTTCGCGGCGACCGGGGGCTCACCTACGCCGCCACCGTGCCGGAGGGTTCCCGCGTCACCGCGGGCGCCTGGTGGCCCGCCAACTATACCGGCCCGCCGCTGGTCTCCCTGGATGACGGTCTGGCGAAAGGCTGGGGCCTGCATGTCGGCGACACGCTCCGCGCCAACGTGCTCGGCCGCGACATAGACTTCAAAGTTTCCAACCTCCGCGCCATCGACTGGCGCGCGCTGACCATCAACTTCGTGCTCGTCGCCGCCCCCGGCCTGCTGGAACACGCCCCGCAAATGCACATCGCCACCCTGCGCGATCCGCCCGCGCAGGACGCCGCCCTGCTTGCCCGCGTGACCGACGCGCTGCCCAATGTCACCGGCATCCGCGTGGCGGACGTGCTCGCCAGCGTGGCCGAACTCGTCGGCAAGCTGGCTGCCGCCCTGGCCGCCGCCGGCAGCGTCACGCTGGCCTCCGGCGCCCTCGTCCTGGCCGGCGCGGTGGCCGCCGGCCAGCGCCGCCGCATCGCGGACGCCGTGGTGCTCCGCACCCTGGGCGCCACGCGCGGCCAGATACGCGGCGCCTGGCTGGTGGAGTTCGGCGCCATCGGCGCCGCTGCCGGCCTGGTCGCCGCCGGCCTCGGCACCTTGGCAAGCTGGGCCGTCACCCGCTTCGTGCTGGATGCCGCCTGGTCGTTCCTCCCTGAAACGCTAGGCCTGACCATCGCCGGCTGCGTGGTGCTCATGCTGGTTTTCGGCTATGCCGGTACGCGAGCCGCCCTGCGTGTCCGGCCGGCCAGTTTGTTGCGGAACCAGTGACGCCTGTCTCAGCGAGGCCGCCGATGCGCCATCCCATCACTTTGCGCGCCACCCGCCTTCTGCCCCTTCTCTGCATGGCCTTGCTGATGGCCGCCCCCAGCCCGTCCGGCGCCGAGGACCCGCCTCCCCTGCGCGCCGGCGTGCTGCAGGACGCCGCACCTTACGTCGTTACGGGTGCGAACGGACAGCTGACCGGCTTCACGGTGGAGCTGTTCCGCCAGATCGCCGCCCGAATTCACCGCCCCATCACCTTCGCCACAGCGCAGCAGGCGGCGCTTTATGACGGCCTCATCCACGGCACCTACGATTTGCTGCCCGGACCCATCGCCGCCACGCCGGAACGCGCCGGCGACATGCTGCTGCTGGAAGGCTACGCGTGGTCTGAATATCAGTTCGGCGTGCGGTCGGATTCGCGTCTGGCGGCGCTGGAGGATCTGCGGGGCCGCCGCCTCGCCGTGCGCGCGGACAGCGTCTACGCGGACTGGGCCGCCCGCAACGCGCAGCGCTACGGCTTCACGCCGGTGCCCCAGCCCAGCGGCGCCGCCGCAGCGCAGGCGGTGCTTGATGGCCGCGCGGATGCCAGCCTCAGCGGCAGCCCGGTCCAGTTCTACATGGCCGCGCAGCACGCGAACTACCTGACCGCCCTTTCGTTGCCCGAAACGCGCGTGCATGAGAGTGCCGCGGTGCGGCGAAGCGAGGCGGAGCTGCGCGACGAACTGGAGGATGCGCTGCGGTGCCTGAAGATCGATGGAACCGTTTCCCGCCTCTCCAAGCAATGGTTCGGGCGTGATCCTGATGCCGAGGACCTGGAAAACCTGGTGGTGCCCGGCTACGGCGTGCCCGGCCTCGCCGGCTACGACCCCAAGCCGCCCAAGACGCGCTGCTGAGCGCCTGCCGGCGCTGGCCATGATGGCCGCCCTGGCCGGCTGCGCCGCGCACCGGCCAAAGGTCGCGGGCACCACGCCATTCACCCAGATGCCGCGCAGCCACGGTGCACCGGTGATAGACGGCCACGTCCCGCCCTTTGCGTCCAACGCCTGGGAGCCGTTCAGCCGCGCGGACGCGGTCGCCATCGCCCTGCGCGAATGGCGTCTGTTCGGCCAGCCGGTGGACGATGACCCGCCTGACACCCGCCCCATCCCCCCGCCGGAGCAAAAACCCGAGCGCGAGCCCGGCCTGTGGCAACGCGTCGGCGAATACTGGTGGATCGGCCAGGATCCCGGCGAACGCGAAGCCGCCTGGACCGGCGAGCACGACTCGGACGGCACCGTCTTCGAAGCGCGACGCGACGGCGAATTCGCCTGGTCCGCCGCCTTCATCTCCTACGTCATGCGCATCGCCGGCGCCGGCGGGGATTTTCCGTATTCACCCAACCATTCCACATACATCAACGCCGCCGCCGCCGGCACAACCTCCGTCCTGCGCGCCTATCCGCCGCAATCCCTGGCGCCCGCCTTGGGCGACATCATCTGCATGGGCCGCGGCCTGTCCGCCGGATTGCGCTACGCCAACCTGCCCACCCCCGCCTCCTTCCCCGCCCATTGCGACATCGTGGTGATGGCCACACCGGGCCAGCTCAGCGTCATCGGCGGCAACGTGGACGATGCCGTCACGATGAAACACGTCCCGGTCACGCCAGACGGTAAACTTGCTGGTCCGGACGGGAAGATCCTGGATACGCGGTATCCTTGGATGGTCGTTTTGTGGGTGAATTACGCAAGGTAGAAGGCAAGGCCTTCTTTTTTGCAAAAAAGAGGCAAAAAACCTTTGTCAGTGCTTCGTGGACTCAATGGATAAAAGTTTTTTGGTTCTTTTTTTCAAAAAAGAACTGCTTCCTTACCTTACTGCCGCCACGGCAACCCCTCCGCCTTCCATCCATCCACCGTCCCCCGATGCCCCTGCCGGTCCGGATGTCCCTCGAACCCGTGCGCCACATTGAAGCACGTGCCGAACCCGGCCGCCTCCGCCGCCTCCGCCGCGGCCAGGCTGCGAACGCCGCTGCGGCACAGGAAATACAGCGCATTGCCCGGCTCCAGTCCCGCCGCGCGCAAATCCTGCGCGAAATCCGTATTGACGTTGCCCGTTGGAAAATACTGCCAGGAAATCAGCACCGCCTGCTTGCCCGCCGAGCGCAGGTCCGGCAGGCCCACATATTGCCATTCCGCGTCGGTTCGGACATCCACCAAGTGCGCGTCCGGGTTCGCCATCAACGCGTCCCAGGCGGCTTTCGGCAAAACATTATCAACCATGTGCGGGGCTCGATCGGTTCGGGGCTGAGGGAAGAGACCGATGC
>CAZZYR010000324.1:0-3168 GCA_964658235.1 uncultured Acetobacteraceae bacterium
CATAGGAATCCATCCAGGCCAAAGCGGCGCGGATGTTGGGCCAGATGGCGGCGATGGTGGGCAAGTCGCCGGTGCGGTCCAGATAGGCGCCGGCGAGCATGACGAAGAGGGGGGTGGCGTCGACCGAGCCGTAGTAGCGGCGGAACGGGACTTCGCCGAGTTCGGCCATCTCCCCGCGGCGGACTTCGTGGAGGATCTTGCCCGGTTCGGCGTCCGAGGCGGCGTCCGTGGTGGTAGCCTGGTTGGCGGCGAGATAACGCAGCACGCCGGCGGCGATGGCGGGGTCCATCCAGAGGACGTTCAGGGCGGTGAGGATGGCGTCACGTCCGAAGGCGGTGCTGAACCAGGGGATTCCGGCATACGGATAGGGCCCGGTGGGCATGTCCGTGGTCAGCATGGTGAGGTCGCTGATGGCGCGGCGCATGGCTTCGTTGAACACCTCGTTGGAGGTGTCGATGCCCGCGGCGGAGGCGCTGTGCAGGCGGGTCCAGCGGCGCTGCTCCGTCATGCGGGCGATGAAGGTCTCGGAAGGCGGCCGCGTGGCGGGCGACTGGTCGGCGGTGATTTCCACGAAGATCAGGCTGCGGCCATGGGGCGGGAGAGTGACGTTGAAGAGCGCGCGGCCTTCGTCGATGCGTTCCGGCTGGGGTTCGAAGCGGAGGTCCGTGGTGCGGCGGCGGTTGTCCAGGCCGGTATAGGCGAGGCAGACGGTTTGCAGGGTGACGTGGGCGGGTTCGTGGCGGCCGTGGCGGGTGCGGACCATGCCGCGCACTTCGAAGAGGTCCGCGAAATCCGCGCCGTAGCGGATCTCCACCGGGAGGGTGCGGGCGACGACATCGAAATTGCGGATGGAGATGCGTTCGTGACAGACGCCCTGCCAGAGGAAGCGGGCGCGGCTGATGTGGATGAGGTTGCTGGTGAGCGGCGCGGGCGTGCCGTCCGGCTGCGTCATATGCGGCAGGTCCGGATTGCTGAGATCGCAGGTGAGAGTCGCGTTGTCGTCGCGCAGCGTGGAGCTGAGCAGGATGGGCGGGCGGCCGGCGAGGATGAGCTCGAATTCGGAGAGGTAGCGGGTGTCCTGGAAATACAGGCCTTCGGTGCCGCCAGGGCCGGGGCGGATGTCCCCGCGCTGGTCGAAGACGCCAAACATGTCGTTGTGCTTGAGGGTGCGAAAGCCTTGTTCGACCAGCGAAATCTGCGCGGTGATGGCGAAGTCGTCCGGCTCCTGCGTGTGATCGAGCATGCTTGCCTTAATTCTTGCCGGGGGTTTCGGGGAGGGGCCACGATGGGTCTCCCCTGCCTTTCTTACTCCGCTGCGGCCGGTCCGGTTCCAGGGATGGGGAGGAACCTGCCCTGTGGAAAACACGTTGCTGGCGTCATGGCCAGTCGTGACACTTCCATCTCGACATATCGCGGCAAGCGGGATTTTGGCCAGACGCCGGAGCCTGCGCCGAAGCCTGGGCCGAAGGCGGCGGGGAAGCGCGGCAAGGCGGGCAGCAAGCAGGCGATCTTCGTGGTGCAGAAGCATGCGGCGAGCCGGCTGCATTGGGATTTCCGGCTGGAGCATGGCGGCGTGCTGTGGAGCTGGGCGGTGCCGAAGGGGCCGAGCCTGGACACCGGGCACAAGCGGCTGGCGATGCGGACGGAGGATCACCCGCTGGATTATGCGGGGTTCGAGGGGGTGATCCCGGCGGGCAATTACGGCGCGGGGGTGGTGGAGATCTGGGACAGGGGGACCTGGCTGCCGGTGGGGGATGCGGCGGCGGACCTGGCCCGGGGGGAAATGAAGTTCGAGCTGGACGGGGCGAGGCTGCACGGGCGGTTCGTGCTGATCCGGCTGAAGCCGCGGCCGGGGGAGCGGGGCGAAAGCTGGCTGCTGATCAAGGAGCATGACGGGCTTGAACGGGCGGGGGTGGATGCGGCGGAGATGGAAGCGATGCCCCTGCCCGCTTCCTCCCCTGCCAAGCCAGCACGCAGGCAGGTGAAAGCGGAGGCGGCCAAACCGGAAAAGGTGGCGGCCACCACGAAGGCGCCAAGGAAGGCGGTGGGAGCGGCATGGCAGGCGCCGGAAGGTGCGCGGAAGGCGGCGCTGCCGGACGGGCAGGCGCCGATGCTGGCGAGCAACGCCGATGCGCCGCCGCAGGGCGGTGAGTGGCTAAGCGAGATCAAGTTCGATGGCTACAGGCTGATCGTCCGCAAGGATGGCGGCACGGTGACGTTGCTGACGCGCAACGGGCTGGATTGGACAAAGCGTTTGCACGCGGTGGAGGAAGCGGTGGGCAAGCTGCGGGCGGACACGCTGCTGGCGGATGGGGAATTGGTGGCGCTGGAGCCGGGGGGGCTTTCCAGCTTTCCGGATCTGCAGGCGGCGCTAAAGGAAGGCCAGACATCCAGGCTGCACCTGTATCTGTTCGATCTGCTGCATCGCGACGGCTACGATCTGCGCGACCTGCCGTTGACGGCGCGCAAGGCGGCGCTGGTGGCGTTGGTGCCGGAGCAAGATTTCATCCGGGTGAGCGATCATCTGGAGGGTGTGACGGATCATGTCCGCCGCAGCGCGTGCGCGATGGGGCTGGAGGGGATCATCTGCAAGCGCGCGGATGGCGCCTATCATGCGGGGCGCAGCCGGGACTGGCTGAAGGTGAAGTGCCAGGGGCGCGAGGAGTTTGTTGTGCTGGGCTGGACGGAACCGGCGGGGAGCAGGACGGGACTAGGGGCGCTGCAACTGGGGTTTTATGCGCCGGACGGGGCGCTGCATTATGTGGGCGGCTGCGGCAGCGGATTTACGGATGCGACGTTGCGGGAGCTGAGCACGCGGCTGAAGGCGCTGGCGAGTGCCGCGCCGAAGCAGCTTCTGCTGACGGAGGAAAAGCCGCCGAAGGGGCTGCATTGGGTGCGGCCGGAGCTGGTGGCCGAAGTGCAGTATACCGGGTGGTCCGGCGCGGGGCGGCTGCGCCATCCGGTGTTTTTGGGATTGCGCGAGGACAAGGCGGCGGCGGAGGTGGTGCGCGACGTGCCGAATCCCGATGCGGTGCGGCGCGAGCTGGCAGGTGCGACGGCGTCGCATTCCGGCAGGATCGTGCGGGCGGCGAAACCGTCCGCCCGGGCGTCCGAAATGGGTGGCGTGCGGCTGACGCATCCGGAGCGGGAGTTGTGGCCGGCGGAGGG
>CAZZYR010000324.1:3178-3391 GCA_964658235.1 uncultured Acetobacteraceae bacterium
GGCATAAGGCGGTGACGAAGCAGGATCTGGCGGCATATTGGCAGGCGGTGGCGGCGGTGGCGCTCCCGGGAATTGCGGGCCGGCCGCTGGCGTTTGTGCGGTGTCCGGACGGGATAGACGGCGAGCACTTCTTCCAGAAGCACGCCAACAGGGGCATGCCGGACGCGCTGCACGAAGGCGCGTTCGACGAGGCGCCGTATCTGGCGCTGGACG
>CAZZYR010000325.1:0-3374 GCA_964658235.1 uncultured Acetobacteraceae bacterium
ACCCGAACCCAACGACAGGGCGCGCGCCGTGCTCAAGCGCCTGACGCCCATGTTGATGGGACTGCACGAACCAGTCGCCATCGCCGGCTACACGGACGCCACGCCCTATGCCGGCGGCGCCGGACGGACCAACTGGGACCTTTCGGCGGACCGCGCCAATGCCACCCGCCGCATCCTGACCGAAGCCGGGCTGCCGGACGGCCGCATCCGGGACGTCACCGGCCATGGCGACCGTGACCCCTTGCTGCCCGCCACGCCTGAAGCGGCGTCGAACCGCCGGATCGCCATCCTGCTCATCCGCTCCGCGCCGGTGGCCAGCCGCGATGCCGCCGCTCCGGAGCCCGCCGCCACCCCGCTGCCGGCCGGCAAGAAATGAGCGTGCGTCGATGCTGACGATCGGCGGTCTGGGATTTCTGCTGGCCTGCGTGTTCGGCAGCTTCGTGGCCAGCGGCGGCGCCATCGGGCCGCTGATCGCCTCCATGCCGTTCGAGCTGCTGACCATCCTCGGCGCCGCCATCGGCACCTTCATCATGGCCAATTCCATGACCGGCGTGAAACATACGCTGGCCGGCTTCGGCATGATCCTCAAAGGCGAGCGCTACAAGAAAAACGAATATGTGGAACTGCTCTCCCTGCTTTTCTTCTTCGCCAAGCTGGCCAACCAGCGCGGCGCCATGGCGCTGGAACCGCATATCGAAAAGCCGGAGGAAAGCGCCGCCTTCAAGCACTTCCCGAAAATCCTCAGTGACCACCACACCACCGCGCTGATCTGCGATTACCTGCGGATGATGGGCATGAATGCGGACGATCCGCATCAGATCGAGGATCTGATGGGCCGCGAACTGAAGAAAACGCTCCACGAGGAGCTGCACGGCAGCCACGCCATCCAGACCATGGCGGACGCGCTCCCCGCCCTGGGCATCGTCGCCGCCGTGCTCGGCGTGATCAAGACAATGGGCCACATCAACGAACCGCCCGCGGTGCTGGGGGAAATGATCGGCGGCGCGCTTGTCGGCACGTTCCTGGGCGTGCTGCTGGCCTACGGCATTGCCGCCCCATGCGCCGTGCGCATCAAGGGCATCGTCGAAGGTGACGCGCGCTACAGCGACGTGATCCGCGCCGTGCTCGTGGCGCATCTGCACGGCAACGCCCCGCAGGTGAGCGTGGAGACAGGCCGCAAAATGGTGCCGAACGAGTTTATGCCGAGCTTCCAGGCGCTTGAGGAATCCCTCTCGAAACTGCAAATACCGACATAAGCAAGGAAGCAGTTCTTTTTTGAAAAAAAGAACCAAAAAACTTTTATCCGTTGGGTCCGCGACAGCACTGACAAAAGTTTTTTGCTTCTTTTTTTCAAAAAAGAAGGCCTTCCTCCCCCCGCAACAGCCCATTAACCGCCACCCCCTACCATCCGCCCCATGGCAGATCATGGCGCTCCTCCAGCCGAAGGCGATGCTGCGCCCAAGAAGAAGAGCAAGAAGAAGCTCCTTCTCGCAATTCCCGTCCTGCTCGTCGCCATCGGCGCCGGCGGCTGGTTCAGCGGTGTCATCCCCTCCCTGCTCGGCAAAGGCGCCAAACACACCGGCATGGACGGCGCAAAGGTCGCGGCCGCTGCGGCGGCAGCGGCGGCGGCGCCACCTGTTTATGTGGACATGCCGGAAATCGTCAGCAACTTGAACGTTCCCGGCAAACGCGCCAGCTATATGCGGCTGCACGCCAAGCTGGAGATCGCCAGCAAGGCGGATGAAGCCGCCGTCACCGCCGCCATGCCGCGCATCCAGGATCTGTTCCAAACCTATCTGCGGGATATGCGGCCCGAAGAACTGCGCGGTTCGGAAGGCAGTTACCGGCTGCGCGAAGAACTCATCAGCCGCGCCTCCCTCGCCGCCACCCCCGCGCGCGTGCTGGATGTTCTGTTCATCGAGCTGATCATCGAATGAGCGGCGCCCCCGCCGAGCCCGATGACGACGCGCTGGCCGCCGCCTGGGGCGCGGAGCTGGAGGACGAAGCAGCCGAAGGTGCGGATGCCGCGCCCGCCGCTGAACCCGCGCGCGTGCTGAACCAGGCGGAAATCGATAGCCTGCTTGGCTTCGATGACAGCCCCGGCGGCAGCGAGGCCGTCAGCGGCATGCAGCGGATCATCAGCTCCGGGCTGGTATCCTACGAACGCCTGCCGATGCTAGAGATTGTGTTCGACCGCCTGGTCCGCATCATGTCCACCTCGCTGCGCAACTTCACCAGCGACAACGTTGAAGTCTCCATCGACAACATCGTCTCCCTGCGCTTCGGGGACTACCTCAATTCCATCCCCCTGCCGGCCATGCTGGCAGTGTTCAAGGCGGAGGAGTGGGACAATTACGGCCTGATGGTGATCGATAGCGCCATGATCTACTCCATCGTGGATGTGCTGCTGGGCGGCCGCCGCGGCACCGCCGCCATGCGCATCGAAGGCCGGCCTTACACCACCATCGAACGCACGCTTGTGGAGCGGCTGATCCACGTGGTCCTGGCGGATTTGTCCTCCAGTTTCGATCCGATCTGCCCCGTCACCTTCCGGTTCGAAAGATTGGAGGTCAATCCTCGCTTTGCCGCCATTTCCCGCCTCTCGAACGCGGTCGTGCTCGGCCGGCTGCGGGTGGACATGGAGGACCGCGGCGGCCGCCTGGAGATGCTGCTGCCATACGCCACGCTGGAGCCGGTGCGGGAACTGCTGCTGCAGCAATTCATGGGCGAGAAATTCGGCCGCGATTCAATCTGGGAGACCCATTTGGCGGAAGAACTATGGAGCACGGATATCGAACTCGATGTGGTGCTGGACGAACAGATCATGCCGCTGTCGGAGGTGATGTCCCTCAAACCCGGGGATCGCGTGCTGCTCAACACCTCCGCCGGCGCCTCCGTGCAGGTGCGGTGCGGTGCTATCAATCTGTTCCACGCGCAGGTGGGGCGCCGCAAGAACCATGTGGCGGTCAGGATCGAGGCTGCGCTGGATCGCCTGCCGTTACCGGGATTTGAATCGTGAGCCACCTGCTCCTCACGTTTTGCTAACCCGGAGAGCGCAGAATGGGAAACGCGCAATGGCTTCTGGAACTCGCGCTGCTGCTTCTTCTGGCAGTCACGTTGTTTCACGCCATGCGGTTGGAGCGTGCCTTGGGCGTTTTGAAACGGGATCGTGCGGTGCTGGAAGAGCTTGTGGCAGGTTTCAATGAAAGCACGCGCCAGGCTGAAACCGGGATCGAGCGTCTGCGCGCCGCGGCGGATGGCGCCGGCCGCCAGATGGCGCGGCAGACGGACGTGGCCCAGCGCCTACGCGATGATCTGAGTTTTCTTGCTGACAGGAGCGACAGGCTCGCCGAACGGCTGGAAGCGGCCGTGGG
>CAZZYR010000326.1:0-3370 GCA_964658235.1 uncultured Acetobacteraceae bacterium
GGTGCTGCGGGTTCTGCTGGTGCTGGCCGTTCTGCCCGCCGCCATGCTGGTTGTTCTGCTGGGCGTGGTGGTTGTTCTGTTGACCCGATTGGGGGTTCTGCTGCGAGGCCTGGTTGATGGCGTTCACGATGCGAAAATAATGCTCCGCATACTGGAAATAGCTTTCCGCCATCACCCGGTCACCCGAACCGGTCGCATCGCGCCCCAGTTGCAGGTATTTCTCGAAGAGCTGCTGGGCGGTGCCGCGAATGCGCAGATCCGGGCCGCTGCTGTCAAAGACGTGGTTGCGATTGAGCGGAATGTTGCCGCCATACTGGCGCGGGCTTCCGCCGCCGCCACCACCACCACCGCCGCCCCCGTTGCGATGGGTGCGTCCGCGCATGCGTTTCATATTCATCCGATTACACTGTGCTTTCCTGTTGAAAGCGACCTCTCCAGCCGAACCTGGCCGGAAAGGGCCATGTGCAGCTTGTATCAGTGGCGGTCGCCAATGCCGTCCGGCCGGGTCGTCCAGTGTCAGGCGGGCATTCAGCCCAGTCCGTTCGGCATGGACAAACCGCAGCATGTCCGCAAATAAGGCAGCACTCGCCGCCTTCCCGGACCCGCATCTTGTGCGCTGCTAAATACTATCGCGCAACCGGGCCGACGCCAAACGGTTTTTTACGGACGTCAAGCGGCGCGCAGCACCAAAGCCCGGGGAACACCGCCAAGGTCTTGGCGAAGATCAGCGCAGCAGAGACCCGCCTTGGCGGCGATTCGCATCACGTCGTCCCCCTGCCCTTCGCCGAGTTCCAGCACCGCGGCGCCGATTGGCGACAGCAGGCGCGGCAGCGCCGGCATCACCAGGCGGTAAGCGCCGAGGCCATCAGGGCCTCCATCGAGCGCGCGGCCAGGCTCGTGGTTGGAAACCTCCGGCATCAGTCCGGCGATCGCTGCCGACTCGATGTAGGGGGGATTGCACAGAACCAGCTCGAAGCAGCCAGCGAGCGCGGCTGCCCAGTCGCCGGCCACAAACGAGGCACGACTGCTATGGCCGCAGGCGGCTGCATTGCGCCCTGCGAGGGCGGCGGATGCGGGCGACAGGTCCACGCCGACACCGCAGGCCTGGGGAAATTCGGACAGGGCCGCAAGCAACAGGCAGCCGGTGCCGGTACCCAGATCCAGGATCCCGCGCACCACGGATCTGTCAGGGAACGCAGCGAGGGCTGCCTCAATCAAGGTTTCGCTATCCGCGCGTGGCACCAGCGTGTCCGGGGAGACGGCGATGTCCTGCGTCCAGAAGCCGCGCTGACCGGTGATGAAGGCCAGCGGCTCGCGCGCGGCCCTACGCGAAACCGCGACATCAAACGCAACGGGATCGATCTCCCGCGCCTGGTCCAGCATGGTGCAAGCCGGGACTCCGAGCACATGGGCCGCCAGCAGCCGTGCCTCCCGGCGGGGCGCCTCCACGCCTGCCCTCGCAAGTCGGTCCGCAGCACCTGCCAAAGCGTCCCCAAGGCGCATCGCCATCGGTGCGGGTTTCACGTTATCCTGCGATGTCTGACCGGAACCATGAGGCGTATATGCGTCTGCTGTATCCATCCCTTCCTGCGTCCCTCCTTCTGACCGGTGCCCTGGCCGCCCATCCGGCGCCGGCAAAGGCGGCCACCGTCAACTTCCACATTGCCGACGAGACCGATCCGTCCGAGGTGACGGAGGCCACCACCGTGTTCATTAACGGCCATCTGGTGGCGCATTTCGAGCTGAGCGCCAGCCACCCGTTCGGCGAGGTGGCCGTGAGTGTGCCGGCCGCTGAAAAATACGAGTACGCGCTGTGCGGCCGGATCACCATCCGGGCGCCGGACGGGCATAGCGAGACGCATGTGCTGGATGACGGGGCCACGATGGAGGATCCGTCCGGACGCCGGCTGGAGGCTCTGGCGTCCGATGGGTTCACGACATTCTTTCTGGCGGAGCGGACGGGCGGGGCGGCGGCGACGCCTGGGGATCTGCATAAGACGAATGTTTGTTCAATTCCGACGTCGTGAGGGAGGAAGGCCTTCTTTTTTAAAAAAAAGAAGCAAAAACTTTTGTCAGAGCATCGCGGACTCAAGTAATAAAAGTTTCTTGGTTCTTTTTTCAAAAAAGAACTGCTTGCTTTTTACGACTACGAGTCGGCAGCCAACCGCGCGGCTTGGTCCTCTTCCGTGAGCGCATCGACGAACTCATCGAATTCGCCAGCCATCACGCGATCTATCTTGTGTGAGGTGAGGTTGATGCGGTGGTCCGACACGCGGCCTTGCGGGAAGTTGTAGGTGCGGATGCGTTCGCTGCGGTCGCCGGTGCCGACCTGGCTTTTGCGGTCGGCGGAGCGGGTGGCGTGCAGGTCCGCGCGCTGGGCTTCGTACATGCGGGCGCGCAAGATCTTCATGGCTTTGGCGCGGTTCTTGTGCTGGCTGCGCTCCTCCTGCATGGCGACGACGATGCCAGTGGGAAGATGGGTGATCCGGACGGCGGATTCCGTCTTGTTGACGTGCTGGCCGCCGGCGCCTGAGGCGCGATAGACGTCAATCCGCAGATCGGATTCGTTGACCTGCACGTCCACCTCCTCGGCTTCCGGCAGCACGGCGACGGTGACGGTGCTGGTGTGGATGCGACCCTGGGTTTCCGTGGTGGGTACGCGCTGGACCCGGTGGACCCCGGATTCGTATTTCAGGCGCGCGAACACATTGCGGCCAGTGATTTCGGCGATGCCTTCCTTCAGGCCGCCCAGTTCGGTTTCGTTGAAATCCATCACCTCGAAGCGCCAGCCGCGCAGGCCAGCGTATTTTTGATAGGCGGCGAAGAGTTCGGCGGCAAAGAGCGCGGCTTCGTCGCCACCGGCGGCGGGACGAATTTCCAGGATGGCGCTGCGTTCATCGGCTTCGTCGCGCGGGAGAAGTGCCAACTGGATTTCGCGGGCGAGCTTGGGGATGCGGTCGCGCAGGTCGCGCAGATCGGCTTCGGCCATGTCGCGCATGTCAGGATCCGCCAGCAGCGGCTCCAGGCCGTCCGCTTCGGCCTGGGCAGCGCGCCATTCGTCGATGCGGGCAACGACGGGTTCGAGTTCGGAGAGTTCGCGGGAGGCGCGGGAGAAGGCTTCGCCGGTGAGACCGCTGGAAAGGTCGTGGCGGAGTTCTTCGGCGCGGAGAAGGATGCGGTCGAACTTGCCTGAGAGATCCATGGAAAAACCCAAAAAGAAAGCACTTCTTTTTTGAAAAAAAGAAGCAAAAAACTTTTATCTATTTAGTCCGCGACAGCACTGAAAAAAGTTTTTTGGTTCTTTTTTTCAAAAAGGAACTCTTGCTTCTTACACGCTCAGTGTTCGCGCGACATCCTCCAACGCCACCTC
>CAZZYR010000327.1:0-3367 GCA_964658235.1 uncultured Acetobacteraceae bacterium
TCGAAGAAGTCGCCCATGCGGAAGAACAGCAGGGCGTCCGGCTGCTCCGCCTTCAGCGCGAACCACTGCGCCATCGCCGGCGAAGGCTCGCTTGCTTTCATTGAGGCCGTGGGGTTTGGGGGCTCGGGAGGATCTTATTGGCATACATGACAATCCTCCCGAGGCACATCTCCCCCAACGCTTGCCTTCTTTGCCGCTCCGGTGACAAGCCCGTAGGTTGCGCCTGAGCAGGAGACCGAAGAATGGCAGACAGCGAAGCCGCGAGCGCGCGGATCACCGCGGAAGAGGCGCTGGCGCTGCATGCGAGCGGGCGGCCGGGGAAGCTGGAAACGCGGATCAGCAAGCCGCTGACCACGGCGCGCGACCTGAGCCTGGCCTATTCGCCCGGCGTGGCGGAGCCGTGTTTGCGCATCGCGGCGGACCCGGCGCTGGCGTACGACTACACCACCAAGGGCAACATGGTGGCGGTGATTTCCAACGGCACGGCGGTGCTGGGCCTGGGCAATCTGGGCGCCATCGCCAGCAAGCCGGTGATGGAGGGCAAGGTGGCGCTGTTCAAGCGCTTTGCCGATGTGGACGGGATCGATCTGGAGATCTCCACGGAGGACACGGAAGAGTTCATCAACTGCGTACGATTCCTGGGGCCGGGGTTCGGCGGCATCAATCTGGAGGATATCCGCGCGCCGGAATGCTTCATCATCGAGCAACGGCTGCGCGAGCTGATGGATATTCCGGTGTTCCATGACGACCAGCATGGGACGGCGATTGTGGCCGCGGCGGGGCTGATCAATGCGTGCCATCTGACAGGCCGTGATCTGGCGACGACGCGGCTGGTGGTGAACGGCGCGGGGGCGGCGGCGATTGCCTGCGTGGAGCTGATCAAGGCGATGGGCGCGCGGGGCGAGAACATCGTGCTGTGCGACACCAAGGGCGTGGTGCATCGCGGGCGGCATGATCTGAACCAGTGGAAGTCCGCGCATGCGTCCGACACGTCGGCAAGGACGCTGGCGGAGGCGCTGGAGGGCGCGGATGCGGTGTTCGGCCTGTCCGTGAAGGGCGCGATCACGCAGGAGATGGTGCGCGGGATGGCGGACCGGCCGGTGATTTTCGCGATGGCCAATCCGGATCCGGAGATCACGCCGGAGGAGGCTCGCGCGGCCAGCCCGCACGCGATCATTGCCACAGGACGCAGCGACTATCCGAACCAGGTCAACAACGTGCTGGGGTTTCCCTACATCTTCCGTGGCGCGCTGGATGTGCGGGCCAGCACGATCAATGAGGCGATGAAGATTGCCGCGGCGGAGGCATTGGCCGCGCTGGCGCGGGAGGATGTGCCGGATGAGGTTCATGCGGCGTCCGCGCGGCAGTTGCGGTTCGGGCCGGATTACATCATTCCGAACGCTTTCGATCCCAGGCTGATCTTTCGGGTGCCGCCGGCGGTGGCGAAGGCCGCGATGGATAGCGGCGTGGCGCGGCGGCCGCTGGCCGATCTGCGCCGGTATACGCGCGAATTGTCAGGGCGGCTGGATCCGACGGCGAACGCGCTGGACATGATCATGGAGAGCGTGCGCGCGGCGCCGAAGAAAGTGGTTTTTGCCGAGGGCGAGGATGAGAAGGTGGTGCGCGCCGCCATCGATTACACGCGGCGCGGATTCGGCACCGCGGTGCTGATCGGGCGCGAGGACAGGGTGGAACGGGCGCTGGACAAGCTGGGCATGCAGCTGCCGGAAGGGATCGAGATCCACAATGCGCGCGTGTCCTCGCACAATGCGCGCTACACGGATCTGCTGTATGCGCGGCTGCAACGGCGCGGGTATCTGCATCGGGACGTGCAGCGGATGGTGAACCAGGACCGCAACGTGTTCGCGGCCGCGATGCTGGCCTCAGGCGATGCGGATGCGATGGTGACGGGGCTGACTCGCGCCCGGTCCGTGTGTCTGGACGCGATCAATCTGGTGATCGATCCGCTGCCGGGGCGCACGGCGTTTGGGCTGACGATGATGCTGGGCGCGCGGGAGACGATCTTTGTGGCTGACACGCTCATGCACGAGCGGCCGTCCCCGGCGCTGTTGGCCGATATCGCAATGGGGGCGGCGGCGCTGGCGCGGCGCTTCGGGGCGGTGCCGCGGGTGGCGCTGCTGTCCCATTCCACGTTCGGGCAGCCGTTGCACACGACGGTGCATGGGATACGCGAGGCGGTAGCGATCTTGGAGTCGCGTGGCGTGGACTTCGAGTTCGATGGGGACATGTCGCCGGACGTGGCTTTGGAGCCGGCGGTGCGGGCGCTGTATCCGTTCTGCAGGCTGACGGGGAATGCGAATGTGCTGGTGATGCCGGGGCTGCATTCGGCGCATATCGTGAGCCGGCTGGCGCCGCGGTTGGGTGGGGGGAGTTCGATTGGGCCGCTGCTGCTTGGGATGTCGCGGGCGGTGCAGTTGGTTTCGATGGATGCGTCGGTGAGCACGATTGTGGATATGGCGGCGTTGGCGGCGCATCAGGCGGGGGATGGGCGGTGATTGTGTGGGTGCAAAATTGAGGAAGCAAGGAAGCAAGGAAGGCTTTAACACCAAGAGCACCAAGAAGAAGAGAAGCCACGAAGGACACCAAGAAGGAAGGCGAGCTGAAGGGAAATTTGGTCTTCATTTTTTAAGGCGGTCGTTTGTACAAAGGTAAGTTGGAATTGCCTTTCGGCGATCCGGGAAGGTAGCGGGATGTTGTAAGCAGCACGCGCCGGCTTGCCGGAATAACGGTGGGCTCTGTGCACCCTACAAGACTGCGCGCTGCACTCTTAGCCAAATCAGGGGTCGGGATCGAACCAGGCGCCTTGCTCGACGACGGCGGTCAGATGACTCAAGGTGACTGATTTGTGCGCTCGATCTGGAAATCCAAGGCATGACATGATGTGATAAAACAAGGCTTCCGTCTCATTCGGAAAATAAGCTGCGAATGAAAAGCCGTGGAATGACGTTCCGTAGGTCTTAACAATTTCTTCAAGCAACTCAGCTGCGTCATCCCCAGAAATATGAAGGTCTTGGTAAATCCTGGAGTTTTTTGATAGCGGCTTTCTTATTCCACCGATTTTTCTTATCCGCTCAGCAATGTCCGCTTCAACATCGCTACGTGCGACCATTGTTCGTCCCAATCGCCCAGAGTTAATGAAAATTCAACAACTTAACCAATCATGTTGAGCCATGATTGACCACTTTGGTCTGGTGAGGTGCTACAAGACTGCGCGTCCGTAGCTTTCGGATGCCGGATGTCATGTGCCAAATTATTGCCGTGCGTTTGTGTTCGAACGAAGGTGGACTTCGTCCACCCTACGAGAGCTGTCTTCCTTCTTCGTGTTCTTGGTGCTCTTCGTGATCTT
>CAZZYR010000328.1:0-3364 GCA_964658235.1 uncultured Acetobacteraceae bacterium
CACATGACGATCATGCAGAACGCGGCGCAGAAGACGTCGAAGCGGCTGTTGCGGGATTTCAACGAAGTCGAGCAGCTGCAGGTGAGCATCAAGGGGCCGTCGGATTTCGTCAGCCAGGCGGATTTGCGGGCGGAGGCGACGTTGCGGGAGGAGCTGACGAAGGCAAGGCCGGGATACGCGTTCCTGATGGAGGAGAGCGGGGCCAGCGGCGGGGAGAACTGGACGTGGCGGTGGGTAATCGATCCGCTGGATGGAACGACGAACTTCCTGCACGGCATTCCGCATTGGGCGATCAGCATGGCGCTGCAGCGGCGTCAGCCGGATGGGGCCGCCGAGGTGGTGGCGGGGATGATCTACGCGCCGGCGTCGGGCGAGATGTTCTGGGCTGAGAAGGGCAGCGGCGCGTTCCTGAATGAGCGGCGGCTGCGGGTGTCCGCCAGGCGGGAGATGAGCGATGCGCTGTTCGCCACGGGAATACCGTTTGCTGCTGTGACGCAGCGGAACCGGCTGGCGTTTGCGCGCACGCTGGGGGCGCTGATGCCGGCGACGGCGGGGGTGCGGCGGTTCGGTTCGGCGGCGCTGGATTTGGCCTGGGTGGCGGCGGGTCGGTACGACGGATATTGGGAGCTGGGGCTGAAGGCTTGGGACGTGGCGGCGGGGCTGCTGATCGTGCGGGAAGCGGGCGGCACGGTGACGGATCCGGCGGGCGCGGAGTTCGTGGTGAGCGACGGGCCGGACAACGACCTGGTGGCGGGCAACGCACACTTGCAGCCGAAATTGCGCGAGGTGGTGGCCGATGGTGTGTCCGCCGCCGGCTGATCCTATATCGGGGGCAGGATATTCCGCGCGCTAGGCCGATCACATGACGCTGCCGTTTTCGTTTCCGGACTGGATGCCGATGTGGCTGCAGCTGCTGGTGGTGGTGGCCGCCATCCTGCTGGGGCTGGCCTTCGTGCTGATGCCATTCAGCGTGTTTGGGGTGAAGACCAGGCTGGAGGCGATCGACGCACGGCTGGACGAGATCCAGAACGAGATACGTGGCCTGTCGCTGCGGCTGCCTGAGCCGGGGCGTTCCTATGATGAAGGGGCGGTGCTGCGGGCGGCGGCACCGGCGTCCGCGCGGGAGACGGCAAGGCGCGATGCGCCGACGGCGATGGCGCCTGCCCTGCCGCCGATCCCGCCGGCGTCCTGGGCCGCGGAGGCGCCGGTGGTGCGGGAGACGCGGAGCCCGACGCTGCGGGCGGCGGCGCGGGTTGGGGAGGCGGCACGGGAGAGGGCGGAGCCGCGGCTAAGGCGGGAGTAGGCAAGAGAAAGGGAAGGCTTCTTTTTTGAAAAAAAGAAGCAAAAAACTTTTGCGAGGGCTGTCGCGGGGTAGCGGGACAGGCGGTTTCAGGCGCGACCTGGCGTTGCTGCGGCGAAACGGTGGGTGGTGAAGGGGGCGTTGAGGCGGACGATGGTCCAGTTGAGAAACAGCGCAAAACTGACCCAGAGAAGGTAGGGGACTTCAAACCAGCTGGCGGTGTGGGAGAATTGCCGCAGGCCGATGACGAGGGCGAGGACGGAGCACCACAGCGCGATGTTCTCCGCGAGTGCCCAGTCCGGACGGCGGAGCTTGAAGAACAGCGGGCTCCAGAGAAGATGCAGTATCCAATTGACGCCGAAGTAGATCCCCACCTGCGTATGTTCCCATGGCGTGTGGGCAGCGCGCCAGGAGAGGACGCCGGCGGCGGCGGTCAGGCTGAGAATGATGGTCCAGGCGGGGCCGAACGCCCAGTCGGGCGGTTGCCAGCTTGGTTTGCGCAAATTTCGATACCAGGGGCCGATGTCCGTCAGCACGCCGCCGGCGCCGGCGAGGATGATGGCGAGCACGGCGGCGACGAGAATGGTGTCAGTCATTTTGTGCTTCCAAGCCGGACCAATTCAGCGGCACCATGCCCCACACGAGCCCCAAGCGGGCAGAAGTTTTTTAGTTCTTTTTTTCAAAAAAGAACTCTTGCCTGCCTGGGGGCTGTTCGCCACTGCCCGACGGGTCTATACGCTCGAACTTCAACAGGAGTGCGTATCTATGGCGATCGGGACGGTAAAGTGGTTCAACCCGGACAAGGGGTTTGGATTCATCTCCCCGCAGGACGGCGGCAAGGACGTCTTTTTGCACATCACGGCAGTGCAGGCAGCCGGGCTGACGACGGTGAAGGACGGCCAGAAGGTGACCTTCGAAGTGGTGAGCGAGCGCGGCAAGCTGGCGGCTTCGGCGCTGAAGCTGGCCTGAAGGCGGACTGCGTGGCGCCGATGGGGGAACCCTGAAGCGCCCGTGGACGGCGGGGTTTTTGCCCCGCTGAAACTCAAAGCAGTTGGCAACCAGACGCGATGCGGGCTTTGGCCTGTGCTGCGTTTGGCCTTTTGCGTTCGGCGTGGGTGATGGGGCGCCAAAGCGGGCCCCATCCTACGGAAGGGTGTGCAGGACGGATTGGGGGGTGATGGCAGGCATGCCGGCGCGCGGGCCGGCGGGGGGGATGATGGGGATGATGCGGCGGCTGTGTGGCAGGGGGCCGGAGGCGCCGAACAGGGCGTAGGCGGCCTGTCCGGTGGCGGCGCGGAGGTTGAGGGGGCCGCTGTCATTGCCGACGAAGGTGTCCGCGGTGGCGAGGAGGGCAACGACATCCGGCAGGGGCCAGCCGATGGCGGGGTGGATGCGAGGATTTTCGCCGGCCTGGGCGTGGATGGCGGCGGCGTGCGGGCTTTCGTGGCCGGCGGCGAGGAGGAGGATGCTGCCTGGGCCGCGGGCGAGGAGGGCGGTGGCGAGGGCGGCGAAGTTGGTGGCGCCCCATTGGCGGTTTTCGCCGTGGCTGCCGATGCCGAGGACGGTCCAGGGGCGGGGCAGATCGGGGAGGCGAGCAAGGGCGGCGGGGTCAGGCTGGATGGCGGGCTCGGGCAGGTGGGGGAAGCCGGCGGCTAGGGCGAAGGCCTGGGCCTGGAGGAAGGCTTCGGCGAACTGTATGTCGCCGGACAAAAAGGGGCCGGTGGTGAGCCACAGGCGCTGGGCGGCGGCGTAGCCGTAGGCAGCGCGGTTGGGGATGCCGGCGAGCGCCATGGCGGCGGCGAGCGAGGCGCCGTGGTGGAGCAGGATGCAGGTGTCCAGGTGGCAGTCGCGCAGGGTGGCGACGAGGCGGGGGAAGCCGAGCGGGCCATCGTGAAGCCCCCTGCCCTGCCGCGGGTTGCGGTCGAACCAGACAATCTCCGTGATGGCCGGGTCGCTGGCCAGAAGCGCGTCCGCCTGGGTGCTGCGTTTGGTGATCAGGGTGATGGGGTTGCCTTCGGCAATCGCCCGAATGATCGGCAGATGCCAGATGAGGTCGCCAAGTCC
>CAZZYR010000329.1:0-3358 GCA_964658235.1 uncultured Acetobacteraceae bacterium
GCGCGCTGGCGCTGGGCAGCGGTGACTTGGTGCGGCAGGCGGTCGCCCAGCCCGTCCAGCTGGACGAGCTCCAATGTCTCCGCGACCAGACTGGTGCTGCCACCTGGCGGGGCGCCACGCAGGCGGAGCGGATAGGCGATGTTGTCGGCCAGGGTCAGATGCGGGAACAGCGCGTCCGGTTGGAGCACCACGCCGAAGCCGCGGCGGTGGGGCGGGATGCGGGCAATGTCCTCGCCGTCCAGGCCAATGGCGCCCGCAGGACGATCGAAGCCGGCCAGCGCACGGATTAACGCGGACTTGCCGCTGCCTGGCGGACCGAGAAGGGCGGTCAGCCGGCCAGGCGCGGGATCGAGGTCAAGGCCGTCCAAACCGCCTTGCGCTCGTGTGCCATCCGGCAGTCGGTGGCGGCTGGTGAGTCCGGCGAGCGTGAGTGTGGCCAGTCCCATCGCGCGGTCCCTCCCTGTGTGGCTGTTACCGCATGGCAACCAGCTTCGGAAGATGGCGTTGGGTGGGGCGGAGGGCAAAGGTGCCCGCTTTTACATCCAAATCAGGAGCTTCAGAGATGGCCGTTACAGATACCGCCCGCGACGAGATCCGCGCCCTGCGCGATCAGGTCAACCAGTTGATGGATGACCGGGTGACTCCTGTGTTCAATGATGCGAGCAAGCGGGCCTACGAGGCGGCGAGCCGCGCGCGCGCCTACACGGCCGACCAGGCCGATGCAGTCTCTGACCGCGTGAAAGATCAACCGCTGACTGCCATTGGCGTGGCTGCAGCGGTGGGCTTCCTGTTCGGCCGCATTACGAAGTAAGGGCAGACATCATGCGCACTGTCCGGTTGGCCCGCGTCGCCGCTCAGGCGGAAATCCTGTTGTTGCGGCGTATGCTGACCGCGGTGGTGCGGCACGCCATTTTCGGCGCGGTGGCGGCGGTATTCGCCATCGCCGCGCTGATCGGCTTGCATATTGTGGGGGTTCTGGCCCTTGAGCAGTTCGCGCATCTGTCGCCGCTGGCGTCGGTGGCGATCGTGCTGGCGGTGGATCTGGTCATCGCGGTGGTCTTCGGACTGCTGGCGAGCGGTAAGATTTCCGATCCGGTAGCCGACGAGGCGCGTCGCGTGCGTGATCAAAGTCTGGAACAAGCGCGGCAGAGCCTGACACTGGCGTCCATGCTGGCGCCGGCGACGCGACTGGTGGCGCAGACGGGAGTTTTACGGTTGTTGATGCGTGCGGCGACAGGCGCGCGGCGGGCGCGCGTGAGATAAGGCCTGGTGGCGGCATGCCGTGGCCGCGCTGCTACGGTTTGGCGATGAAGCCGTGTATGCCTTTGGCGTTTGTAAAACAGCCGGTGATCATGCCGGCTTCGTTGGTGCCGGAGATCAGGGTGGATGTGGCGCCGGGCACGTCGAAGCTGGCGGTGACGCCAGCGGTTTGAATGAAGCCGTGCGCGACTGGGCTCGCTATCGTGCCGGTGGCGTACGTCCCGACGATCCGGCCGCGCGCATCCACGCCGGTGGGATTTGCGCCCGGCAAGGCATTCGGCACCGTGACGGGGGTGAACACACCCTGATGCCACGACCAGGCCTGCCAACCATCGGCGGTGATGGAATGACCCACCACGCGGTCCGCAGCCTCATCCATGCCGCTGGGCACCATGTCGCCTGTGCCATCGTCCAATTGCGTGAGTTTGCCTGCCTTGGTCTGCAGGACCGCGATTTGGTTGAAGCTGAATCGGAGGGGTGGCTGGCGCGTTCCGATGGAGAGGACGGTGCCGCTGTCATTGATGGCGACCGGTTCACCGAGGGTGAGCGTGGTGAGCTTGCCGTGGGCAAATTTGAAGTCTGTGGATGATACGCTGGAGGATAGCAGGTCAAACCCGACCAGTGTTTGTCCGCGATTGATGCCGGCGAGGTAGATGAAGCCCGCGGGCAGATTGATTGTGGGAATGCTGAAGGTGCGGCCGTGCAGGATGAAGGGCGTGGTTTGTCCCAGGGTTGGCGGCGTGGCGGACGGCGTGGCACCGACGCCTGCAACCACCCCATTGCTGGCGATGGCCGTGCCGCAGGTGGATGCAACGCCGGGCAGATCGAATTGGCGGAATGGCATGGCGCTCGCCGTGCTGGACAGCAAAATCGTCGATAGCAGAAGAGCGTAACGCATCGGCGACCGCCTCCTCGCGGCAGATCGTCATCTACCTGAACATTTCATAGATGAAAAGTTTTTTGCTTCTTTTTTTCAAAAAAGAAGTGCTTTCTTCCTTAATTTGGATGCGCTGACCAATATGCCGGATTGGCCCATTCCCATCTGTTCGACGTGTGCGCGCGCCAAGGCGGGTCGCCGACGATGATGTTGCCGAAAAAGCCGGCGCCAGCGGCGGTCGTCTGGACCTGCAGGGTGAGGGTGAGATCGAGCGTTCCGGTGGTGGAGAGTGCGCCAAGGTCGAAGCCGTGGCCTGCGAAGTCCGCGATGCTGAAGGTGGCTGGCGTGATGCCGTTGCCGGTGACGGTGAGGGTGGCGCCGGTGACGCCGGCAGCGTTGGTTTCATGCGGGTTGAAGAGGCCGAGGATGAGGTCTCCAGAGGGCGATAGGTCGGCGAGGTTGACGGCGAGGGTGATGCTGGAAGTTGCGGTTTGGGCGCCACTTGCAGCGGCGGTGTGGCTGGCGCCGAGTTCGCCGATGGCAAAGAAGACCGGCGAGGCGCCGAAGGCGGATCTAATGCCGGGATTGGCGGCGAGGATCGCGTTGGTGGCCGAGGTGGCGGGCAGTGCGACCGCGGAAGCGAAGGCGGCATCCGTGCTGTTGAACGTGCCTGCGGCGCCGCCATAGCTGGTGGCGGCGGCGCCGAGGCTGGTGCCGGCGAGCGGGGAGCTGGCGTTGGCGCTCACCTCTTGGACCAGCGCATTGCCAGACTGGCTGGAGATGGCAGTGGCAGATTGGGAACCCGTGGCGGCGCTGCCGGTGGTGCGCGCGACGGCCGCGGCCACGCCGACGCTGCCTTGTCCCGCGTCGGCTTCCGCGCGGGCGTTGACGGTGGTGACCGCGGCACTGCCGGTGCTGGTGGCACTGGCGTGCGCGGCGCCGCCGGCTCCGCCGCCATAGCCGCCGGTGGCAAGGGCGCTGGTGGACGCCAGGCCGCCGGCATTGGCGGTGGACACGCCGGTGGCGGTGGCAGCACCCCCGGTGGCGGATAGGCCGGACGCGGCGCCGCCGGCGGCCTGGACGCTGTTGTTGACGCTGCCGGATGCTGTGATGGTCCCGAAAGCGGAGGCGGCGGCGCCGTTGGGGCCGGCGGTTGCGGCGTTGAAGCCCGTGTTGCCGGCTACAGCGGTGATGTTTGTGGTGACTGAGGCGCTGGTGGTG
>CAZZYR010000330.1:0-3355 GCA_964658235.1 uncultured Acetobacteraceae bacterium
GCCTGCTCGCCGAACAGATCGGTCTCGCACTCTTCCTTGAAGGTCGTCTCGATGATCCCGGCCCGCCCGCCGCCAATGGCGCTGGCGTAGCTAAGCGCGATCTCCAGCGCGTTGCCGGAGGGATTCTGCTGAACGGCAACCAGGCACGGCACCCCGCCGCCGCGCTCATATTCTGATCGCACGGTATGGCCGGGACCCTTCGGCGCAATCATGAAAACATCGATATCCGGCCGTGCATCGATCAGGTTGAAGTGGATGTTCAACCCATGCGCGAACGCCAGCGCCGTCCCTTCGCGCATGTTCGGACCCAAATGATCGCGATAGAGCTCGCCCTGGCCCTCGTCCGGGGTGAGCACCATGACCACATCCGCCCACGCCGCGGCTTCCGACGGTCCCATCACACGCAGGCCGGCGGCTTCCGCCTTCGCCACGCCGGCCGAGCCGGGGCGCAGCCCCACCACCACATCCGCCACGCCGCTGTCGTGCAGGTTGCGCGCATGCGCGTGGCCCTGGCTGCCGTAGCCGATGACGGCGACCTTGCGGGCCTTGATCAGGTTCACGTCGGCGTCTCGGTCGTAATATACGCGCATTTGTAACATTCCTTAAGGCAAGGGTTCTTTTTTGAAAAAAAGAACCAAAAAACTTTTTTCAGTGCTGTCGCGGACGAAATGGACAAAAGTTTTTTGCTTCTTTTTTTCAAAAAAGAAGGCCTTCCTTCCCCCTTGCTATCGCTGCAATCCCCGTCCTCGACACCTCAGCGAGGCCGAGTGGCCGCATCAGCTCGATAAACGCGTCGATCTTGTCGATCGACCCGGTCAGCTCAAACACGAAACTCCCCGTCGTCGTATCCACCACGCGTGCCCGGAACGCGTCCGAAATGCGCAGCGATTCCGAACGGTGATCGCCGGCCGCCACCACTTTCACAAGCGCCATCTCGCGCGCCACATGCGGCCCGTCCTTGGTCAGATCCGCCACGCGGTGCACCGGCACCAGCCGGTCCAGCTGCGCCTTGATCTGGTCGATGACCATCTCCGTGCCGGACGTGACAACGTTGATCCGGCTCAGCCGGTGGTCGTCGTTCACGGCGGCTACCGTCAGGCTGTCGATGTTGTAGCCACGGCCGGAAAACAGCCCGATCACGCGCGCCAGCACGCCGGACTCGTTGTCCACCAGCACCGAAATCGTGGCGCTCCGCATCCCAGGGTCCACGTCAGCCATCAGACCAGCATCATGCCTTCATCGGTGATGCTGGCGGTGCGGCCGGCATGTTCCGGCCCCAGGATCATTTCGTTGTGCGCGGCACCCGACGGGATCATCGGGTAGCAGTTCTCCGCCTTGTCCACGCAGATATCGGCGATCACGGCACCCGGCTCGGCCAGCATCCGCGCGATCACACTGTCCAGCTCACCCACATTGCGCGCGCGCAGGCCGGTCGCGTGAAAGCTCTCGGCCAGCTTCACGAAATCCGGCAGCGCGGCACTGTAGCTTTCCGAATAGCGTGACCCGTGCAGCAGTTCCTGCCACTGGCGAACCATGCCCATGTACTCGTTGTTCAGGATGAACACCTTCACCGGCAGGCGATACTGCGCCAGCGTGCCCATCTCCTGGATGTTCATCAGGATGCTGGCCTCGCCCGCGATGTCGATCACCAGCGCGTCCGGATGTGCGATCTGCACGCCCATGCCGGCAGGCAGGCCATAGCCCATGGTGCCCAGCCCGCCGCTGGTCATCCAGCGGTTGGGTTTGTCGAATGGAAAATGCTGGGCCGCCCACATCTGGTGCTGGCCCACTTCCGTGGTGATGAACGTGTCCCGCCCGGTGGCGGCACACATCTCGGCCAGCCGCCGCACCGCATATTGCGGCTTGATCACCGCACCGGGCGCGGGGTCCTGCGTGAACTTCAGGCTGTCGATGCTGCGCCAGCCCTTGATGGCGCGCCACCACTCCGCCGTGTCAACCGGCCGCGCGGGTTCGCTGTGCCAGGCATCGATCATCGCGCGCAGAACCAGCGCCGCATCGCCCACGATCGGCACGTCCACGGCCACGTTCTTGTTGATGTTGGAGGGATCGATATCCGCATGGATCTTGAAGCTGCCCGGGCTGAACGCCGCCAGGCGTCCCGTCACCCGATCATCGAACCGCGCGCCGATGTTGAATAACACATCGCAGCCATGCATCGCCAAATTGGCTTCGTACGTCCCGTGCATGCCCAGCATGCCGATGAAACGCGGATCGGACGCCGGAAACGCGCCCAGGCCCATCAGAGTGTTCGTGCACGGCAGATCGCCGAGCCGCACCAGTTCGGCCAGCAGGCGGCTCGCCTCCGGCCCAGCGTTGATCACGCCGCCGCCGGCATACACCACCGGGCGACGCGCCGCCTTCAGCGCACGCACGGCGGCGCGGATGGCGCCAGGATCGGGCGCCGTCACAGGCCTGTAGCTGCGGTGCGGCTTGCCGCTTGCGGCTTCATAGGGCGCAGGACCGATCAGGATATCCTTCGGCAGGTCCACCACCACCGGCCCCGGCCGCCCGCTGCGCGCCACGTAGAACGCGTCGTGCACCGTGCGCGCCAGGTCCTCGCCGCGCTTGACCAGGTAATTGTGCTTGGTGACCGGGCGGGTAATTCCCGTGGTGTCGGCCTCCTGGAAGGCATCGTTGCCGATCAGATGCGTCGGCACCTGGCCGGTCAGGCACACCACCGGCACGCTGTCCATCAGCGCGTCCAGCAATCCGGTCACCGCGTTCGTCGCCCCTGGGCCGCTGGTGACCAGCACCACGCCCACCCGTCCAGTGCTGCGCGCATAGCCCTCGGCGGCATGCACGGCGGCCTGTTCGTGGCGCACCAGGATGTGGCGAATGGCGGTCTGCTGAAACAGCGCGTCGTAGATCGGCAGCACGGCGCCGCCCGGGTAGCCGAAAATTACCTCGACGCCTTGCTCAACAAGCGCACGTAGCAGCACTTCCGCGCCGCTGGCGGTCTGGCTGGCATTCAGGGCGGTGGCGCCGGCAGGCGGCGTGACGGCGTTCATGCGGCAGTCCTTACGGGAGCGTCCGTGGAGCGTCAACCAAAGGAATGAATAAAGTTTTCCATTTGCGCCATAAAACTTTCAGATAATTTCAACTGAGACGTGTAGCGCGCAAGGAACCTATGCGTTGCTGCGTCGGCAGCGTTGTCGTCACCGGGAACCACGTGGCGATGCCGTAACCAGGTTGCCTGACGCTTTGTGTATCGGCCAGTGGCGAGGATCGCACGCCGGCCAGCCTCGTCCAGCGTGATCTCGCCACGCAGATGGGCGGCCAGCTCCGGCACGCCATGCGCGCGCATCGCCGGTAAGGCCGCATCCAGGTTCTGATC
>CAZZYR010000331.1:0-3338 GCA_964658235.1 uncultured Acetobacteraceae bacterium
GGCTTCCGCGGCATCCCCAACTGTCTGCTGAATCTAGGCGAGGGCCGCTTCACCCCCGGCGGCGCGGCCGGCGCCATCGGCTACCGCGTCGGCGCCGTGGGCCAGGGCCTCGCCTGCATGTTCCAGATGATGAACGAGGCGCGCGTCGGCGTGGGCCTCGGCGCCGCCATGCTGGCCGTCCGCGGCTATCAACTCGCTCTGGCTTATGCCGGGGAGCGCGTGCAGGGGCGTCCGCTAGAGGCAAAAGGCGCCGGCAAGCCGGTGCCGCTCATCTCCCACCCGGACGTCAAGCGCATGCTGCTCGCTCAAAAAGCCTATGCGGAAGGCGCCCTGTCGCTCTGCCTCTATGCCGGCCGGTTGATTGACGAGGAGCGCAGCGCGGACACGCCGGAAGCGCGCGCCCAGGCCGGCGCGCTGCTCTCCCTGCTGACCCCCGTCGCCAAAACCTGGCCGTCCGAATGGGGCCTCGCCGCCAACGATCTCGCCATCCAGGTGCATGGCGGCTACGGCTACACCCGCGATTTCGACGTGGAACAACTCTACCGCGACAATCGCCTGAACCCGATCCACGAAGGCACCACCGGCATCCAGGGTATCGACCTGCTCGGCCGCAAGGTGCTGCGCGAACGCGCCGCCAGCCTGCGCGCATTGCAGGCCCTTGTCGCGGAAACGGTCTGGCTTGCGGACGCCGAGCCGGCCTTGGCGGGCCTTGGCGACCAGCTCGCCGCCGCCTGGGCCCGGATCGGCACCGTCGTGGACGGCCTGCTGGCGCTCAACGACGATGCCCGCGCCCTGGCGCACGCCACCGCCTTCCTCTCCGCCTTCGGCCATGCAGTCGTTGCCTGGCTCTGGCTGGACCAGGCCGTGCTGTGCGGCAGCGGCGACGCATTCCACCTCGGCAAACGCGCCGCCTGCCGCTTCTTCTTCGAAACCGAACTGCCTCGTGTCTCCGTCTGGCTGGATCAGGTTTCCGGATTGAGCGAGACCGCATCGGCGATGTTGGTTGAGCAGTTCTGAAGAAAGAAAGCGTTCTTTTTTGAAAAAAAGAACCAAAAAACTTTTATCCATTGAGGCCGCGTCAGCACTGACAAAAGTTTTTTGCTTCTTTTTTTCAAAAAAGAAGGCCTTACCTTAAAATGGAATGGTCCGAACCCGGAATCATCCTCGCCGTCACCCCTTACGGCGAAGGTGACGTCCTCGCCTCGGTCTTTACCGAAGCCCAAGGCGTCGTCCGCGGCCTCGCCCGCGGCGGCGCCTCACGCGCCCGCGCCGCCACGTGGCAGCCAGGCAATCTGATCGAAGCGCGCTGGGTGGCACGCCTGGCGGACCAGCTCGGCAGCTACACCGGGGAACTCGTGCACGCCGGCGCCGCACTGGCCATGGCGGATCCGCTCGCCCTATCCACGCTGATGTCTGCCTGCGCCGTGGCGGAAGGCGCCTTGCCGGAGCGCGAGCCCCACGCACGGGTTTTCCGCGGTCTGCTGCATCTGATCGTTCACCTGCAACAGGGCCTGGACTGCATCCCAGGCCTGGTCGAATGGGAGCTCGGTCTGCTGGCGGACCTTGGCTTCGGCCTGGACCTCTCCCGCTGTGCGCTCACCGGCGCAACGGACGGATTGGCGTTCGTCTCCCCGAAAACCGGCCGGGCGGTCTGCGCGGACGCCGCGGGGGACTGGCGTGAACGGCTGCTGGCTCTGCCGAATTTCGTGCTGGATGGCAGCGTCCCACGGCCCGGCCACGCGCGTGACGCGCTGCGGCTGACTGGGCATTTCCTCGCGCGCGACGCATTCGGGTCACGGCACCGGGCGGTGCCGGCGGCGCGGGTCATGCTGTACGATCAGGTTTGTGTGATAGAGGAAGGCCTTCTTTTTTGAAAAAAAGAAGCAAAAAACTTTTGTCAGGCTGTCGCGGACACAATTTGCGAACCCGCGCGCGCACAACTACGAACACGCTTCCCAAGCAGGTGCCGCCATCATCGAATTCCTGATCTACGGAGCCACCGGCTACACCGGCCGCCTCTGCGCGGATCACGCAGCTTCGCGCGGTCTGCGCCCCATCCTCGCGGGCCGAAATCCGGACACGGTCCGCCCGCTCGCCGAAAGCCTCGGCCTGGAATGGCGCGCCTTCGGCCTCAGCCCGTCGCCCGCGGATCTGCGCGGCGCCGCCGCCGTGCTGCACGCCGCCGGACCATTCTCCGCCACATCCGCCCCCATGGCCGCCGCCTGCCTGTCCGCCGGCGTCCATTACATCGACATCACCGGCGAGATCGACGTCTTCGAAGCCCTCGCCGCGCGCGATGCGGACGCCCGCGTCGCCGGTGTCATGCTGTTGCCGGGCGCCGGTTTCGACGTTGTTCCCAGCGACTGCCTCGCCGCGCATGTCGCGGCACGGCTTCCTGGCGCCACACGGCTGCGCCTGTCCATTGGCGGCCTGACCAAGGCCAGCCGCGGCACACTGAAGACAATGCTGGAAGGCATCAGCGCCGGAATACAGGTCCGCCGTGACGGTAAAATCGTGCCAGGCGACCCGAAGGCGCGGTCGGAAGCCGATTTTGGCGCCGGCATGCGCCCCACCGTCGGCGTGCCGTGGGGCGACGTCTCAACCGCGTGGCGCTCCACCGGAGTCGGCCATATCGACGTGTTCTTCGAAACCTCGCGGGACATCGAGGTGATGAGCCGCCTGCCTGGAATCGCCCGCCGCATCCTGGCCAACGGTCCGGTCCTCCGCTTCCTGCAGCGCCAGGTGGACCGCCGCCTGCCGCCAGGACCCACCGAACACGATCGTGCCACCGGCCGCGCCGTCGTGATCGCCGAAGTTTGGGACGCCTCAGGCGCCCACGCCGCCTCCAGGCTCGTCACGCCGGAGCCTTACGCCCTCACCGCCAAAACCGCCGTGGAAATCGCCTGGCGGGCAGCCAACGGCCAAGCCGTCCCCGGCATCCAAACCCCCGCCACCGCTTTCGGCGCGGACCTGATCATGACGTTCGATGGCGTCACCCGGATGGATCTTCCATGATCCCCGCATACCAGGCGGCGTAAGGCGTGTTCGCCGCCATGCGCCGGTTGTAGTCCGCCGCGCCATCATCCCACCAAACCGGCCCGCGCTCCCCCAGCGCCCGCTTGGCGTCATCCACGCGCGCCCTAGCCTCGGCGGTGGCTGCCGCGTCGCCCTTCGCCAGCCGCACCGCCCGCCTGGCTGCCATCAGATCGTGCACCAGCCGCGCGTGAACCTCCGGCGCCAAAGCCGGATCGGCCAAGCGCCACAGCCGCCCCCGCACCACGAAATATCGCCCGTCCGGCGTCCGCGGATGCGCCTCAGACAAGGGTCAGCATGCGCGG
>CAZZYR010000332.1:0-3337 GCA_964658235.1 uncultured Acetobacteraceae bacterium
CTCATATATTCGATCTATCACATTTGTACTCACCTCCCCCCACAGAACAAGAGCCCACGTCAATCCCACTCTTTCCTCGTCCTCAATCCCATCTCCCGTTCTCACAGTCACAGCTTAGCCTAGAGAAACGCCCACCAACGCCCATACCACCTCATCCTTCCATACCAGGAAAATGGGTTACGAGCTCCAAATCACCGCAGCCTACACGACCCTCCTCCTCGTCCTCGCCGCGGCCTGGGTCGGCGGCTACGGTCGTTGACATGCGCATGCCATTTTCCCGTTCATGACACGATCTGCCCTGATCACCGGCATCACCGGTCAGGACGGTGCCTATCTCTCCCGGCTGCTGCTGGACAAAGGCTACACCGTGCACGGATTGCTGCGCCGCTCCGCATCGTCGGACGTGATCGGTGAACGCCTGCGCTATCTGGGCAGCGCTGATCGCGTGAACTTCATTGGCGGCAACCTGATCGATCTGCCGAGCCTGCTTGATGCGGTTGCGCACGCAAACCCTGACGAGGTGTATAATCTCGGCGCGCAAAGCTTCGTAAAATCGTCGTGGCAGCAGCCTCACGTCACCACGGATGTCACGGCCGGCGGCGTGCTGAACATGCTTGAAGCGGTGCGCCGCGCGGCACCCCACGCACGTTTCTACCAGGCCTCGTCGTCGGAAATGTTCGGCCAGGTTGGCGTGTCGCCGCAAAGCGAGCAGACGCCGTTCTATCCGCGCAGCCCTTACGCCGTGGCGAAACTCTACGGACACTGGATCACGGTGAATTACCGTGAAAGCTTCGGCATGCATGCCAGCAGCGGCATCCTGTTCAATCATGAAGGCCCTTTGCGCGGAATCGAGTTCGTCACGCGCAAAGTCACGGACGGCGTTGCGCGAATCAAACTCGGACTGGCGCGGGAACTGCGCATGGGCAATCTGGATGCGTGCCGGGACTGGGGACACGCGCAGGATTATGTCCGCGCCATGTGGCTGATGCTGCAACAGGACCAGCCTGGCGATTTTGTGATCGCCACCGGCCGCTCCTGCAGCGTGCGGGACATGTGTCACATGGCTTTCGCCCATGCCGGGCTGGACTGGAAGGATCACGTGGTCACCGACGACTCCCTGCTGCGTCCAGCGGAGGTGCACCAGCTTTGCGGCGATGCCACCCGTGCCAGGACCGTGCTGGGCTGGACACCGGAGATCACGCTGGAGGCAATGATCGCGGAGATGGTGGAGACCGATCTGGCCAGGCTGCGTCGTCTGCCGCCAGCGCGGTGAGTCCGCGCCGGATCCTGCTGACGGGCGCTGAGGGTTTTGTAGGCCATCACATGCTCGCGGCTTTACGCACGGCATTTCCAGGCGCGCATGTGACAGCCGGGGTGCGCAACGGCCAGACACCACCTGGCTTTGTAGGCGCAGACAGCGTGGCCGGATTCGACCTGCTGTCACGGTCATCGGTGGCGGCCCTCGTCGATGCCGCGCGCCCGGACGCGTGCATCCATCTGGCAGCCTTCTCGGACGTGGGCGGATCCTTCGCCGATCCCGATGCCGCCTGGGCGATCAACGTGGATGGCACGCGCCATCTGGCGGCAACGCTGCTTCGGGAAGTTCCCGCCTGCATCCTGCTCAATGCCGGCAGCGCGGACATCTACGGCCTCAGCTTCCAAGACGGCGGCACGCTGGACGAACAGGCGCCGATCAGGCCGGCCAACCCTTATGCCGCAGCGAAGGCCGCGGCCGACATTGCGTTGGGCGAAATGGCGCTGCGCGGCCTGCGCGTCATCCGGATGCGGCCGCTGAACCATATCGGCCCTGGTCAAAGCGAGAGGTTCGCCGTCGCGTCCTTCGCGCGGCAGGTGGCGCGCATCGCCGCCGGCCTGCAGGCGCCCGTGATCGAAGCCGGATCGCTGCAGTCCGCGCGGATGTTCCTGGACGTGCGGGATGTCTGCAGCGCCTATGTGGCGGTGCTGCGCGCCGCGGACACATTACCGCAAGGCGCGGTGTTCAATTTGTGCAGTGACACATCCAGAACTTTGCGCCAGGTACTGGATGACCTGCTTGAGCTCTCCGGCGTCGCCGCGACGGTGCGGACCATGCCGGCGGTCGTCAGACCGCTCGATATCACGTCCACGTCCTGCTCCAGTGCCGCGCTGCGCGGCGCCGTCGGTTGGCAACCGGTTTATGCATGGCGTGACACGCTCACGGACACCCTTCGGAGCTGGTCAGAAAAGTTGGTGGCCAACCCGGCATAAAACGCGGGTTACGGAAGTGGCATTTTGCGTCGGCTGCCGTCAGATGCCTCTCTCTGGCCTTTGTCCTGAAGCGGTATCGCCTCGGCGGCGCGCGGCGTGCGGTGGGACGTCACAACGGAAGCGCCAATATTCCGTATTCCAGACTTCCCAGGCCATGGGCTTTCCAGCGCGGAAAAACCAATGGGCAATAGGCGGGACACCCCTGCTCAGCTGCTCGCGTCGCCGCCGTGGACGAGGTGGTATTTCACTTCAAGCAGGCGAAACCGGGCATCCACGATCCGCTCAAGATGCGGCTGACCGTCTCCCAAACCGAAATCCGAGTTGACCGGGATGTCGTCCATGAGGGCAAGCAGCCGTTCAGCCAGGCCGGACACCAAGCCAGCCTGCTCAAGGTCGCACGCCGTATCGAAGGCAGCAAGCACCTGGTCCAACAGCCGGGCGGATGGGTTCGGCCTGGATGGCCAGAACACAAAAGCCTGGTCGGCCCGGAACCGTTCTTTCTCCATGGCGACCTTGTCCCCAACTGGAAGTCTGCACAGATGCACGATGGCACTGTCAGCAATCGCAGGTTGCCCGGGAGTCGGATGCAGCACGGAGTAAAAAAATTTTCGAGCAGCCATCCGCCGGCAAGCAAGTCATCATAAAGAGAAGTAGTCGCGCATATTTCTCAAAAGTAGTGCTAGTCTAATCTTCGACTTAGCGCAGTCCCAGCTTTGCGATCTTCCGGTGCAGTGTCGCCCGGCTGATTCCCAGCATCTTGGCCGCCGCGCTGACATTGCCGCCGCATTGCGCCAGGGCGCGTTGCACCACGCCACGTTCGGCGCGGCCCAATGCCGCGTTACCCTCTGCCGGCCCGTCCAGCACCAGGCCGGCCGGCAAGGAAGCCGCAATCCGCGCATCCGTAATTCCGCATGCTAGCCGTGCCGCGTGGGTGGCGCCCACCACCAGATCATCCCCGTCGATCGCCAACAACGCGCCGTTGGCCCAGTCCGTGTCCGGCACCAGCACCATCCGCGCGGCCGGAAAGGCACTGCGGAAATGCCGCGCCTCGATCCGGTGGGCCGCCTCGGCCACCGCCGCGGTAATCAGG
>CAZZYR010000333.1:0-3333 GCA_964658235.1 uncultured Acetobacteraceae bacterium
GTCCCGCTCAACCCACTAACTCACCCACCCGCGCCGCCACAGCCCGGAACGCGACCGCTGCCGGACTACCGGGCGCACTTAATACAATCGGCTGGCCCGCATCACCCGATGCACGGACATCGGCCAGAAGCGGAATAGCGCCCAGGAATGGCACGCCCATCCGCGCCGCCTCGTCCCGCGCCCCGCCATGGCCGAAAATATCGGTCCGCCCGCCGCAATGCGGGCACTCGAAGTAACTCATATTCTCGATCAGTCCCAGGATCGGGACGTTCACCTTGTTGAACATCGCCACCCCGCGCCGCGCATCGATCAGCGCAATATCCTGCGGCGTGGACACGATCACCGCGCCCGCCACCGTCACCCGCTGCGCCAGCGTCAACTGCGCGTCCCCCGTGCCCGGCGGCAGGTCGATCACCATCGCATCCAGCTCACCCCATTCCGTCTGCCCCAGGATCTGCTGCAAGGCGCCCATCACCATCGGCCCCCGCCAGATCATCGCCTGGTCCTCCGGCACCAGAAATCCCATGGACATCGTCTCCAGCCCGAACGCGCGGATCGGCTGCATCATCTTGCCCACCGTCTCCGGCTTGGCGGTCACGCCCAGCATCCGCGCCAGGCTCGGCCCATGGATATCCGCGTCGATCAGCCCCACCCGCAGCCCCATCCCCGCCAGCGCCGCGGCCAAATTCACCGCCACCGTGCTCTTGCCCACGCCGCCCTTGCCGGACGCCACCGCAATCACATGCCGCACCGTCGGCAGGAACTTCGCCCCGTTCGGATCCTCCCCATGCCCCCGCCTTACCCCCGGCGGCGCCGCGGTCATGGAAGCGGCCGAGGCGGGCGCCGCCGGCGGGGCAGGGGGCCTGTGCGCGGTCAGCACCACGGACGCGTTCAGCACCCCCGGCTGACGCCGCAGCAGCGCGGCGCACTCCGCCGCCACCCGCTCCATCCGCCCCACCTGGCTGCGCTCCGCCCGCAGCGCCAGCTGCACCAGCCCGTCCTTCACGGTCAGCCCGTCCACCAGCCCGCCACTCACGATGTCGGCACCATCCGGCCCGGCCACCATGCGCAGCGCCTCCTTCAGCCGCGTCTCAAGATCGTCCGCCGCTTGGGCCATAGCTTTTCAAACTCCCAGGCCGGGTCCATATCCCGGCCACGCAGCCGCCATATGGGCAAGTCGCGCGCCGCCGCAAAGCCGCGTAAACCCAGGAGCCTCCCTTCATGCCTTCCGATCAAAACCCCTGGAACATCGGCGGCAACGGCGCGCGCCGCCCGCCCACCCCGCCCATCAAGGGCCCCTGGGGCGGCAGCGGCGGCGGCTCAGGCGGCGGCCCCGGCGGCCCGCTCCCGCCGGACCTGGAAAACGCCCTTGCCCAGCTCCGCGCCCTCTTGTCCCGCTTCCTCGGCGGCGGCGGCTCCGGTCTGGCAATAGTCGCCGCAGTCGCCGTCGCCGCCATCTGGCTCGCCACCGGCATCTATCGCGTGGAGCCGGACGAGCAGGGCCTCGTCCTCCGCTTCGGCGCCTATGTCGGCAGCACGCCGCCCGGCCTGAACTACCACGCCCCCTGGCCCATCGAGACCGCCCTCATCCTCCCCGTCACCCGCATCAACCGCGTCGAGATCGGCTTCCGCTCCTCCGCCACCGAAGAAGAGGAGATCACCCCCCGCACCCCCGAAGGCCGCGCCGAACCCGCCCGCGGCGCCCCCGCGCGGGACCTCGCCGAGGAAAGCCTGATGCTCACCGGCGACGAGAACATCGTCGACATCAACGCCAGCGTCTTCTGGCGCATCGCGGACGCCCCGGCTTACGCCTTCAACACCCGCAACCCCGGCTACACGGTCAAATCCGCGGCCGAAAGCGTGCTCCGCCAGGTCCTCGGCCACACCCAGATCCAGTCCGCCCTCACCGAAGGCCGCGCCGCCATCGAACAGGCCGTCACCACCGGCACCCAGGCCATCCTGGACCAATACAAATCCGGCGTGGAAATCACCCAGGTCCAGCTCCAGAAGGTCGATCCCCCCGCGGACGTCGTCGAAAGCTTCCGCGACGTCCAGCGCGCCACCACGGACGCGGACACCGCCCGCAACGACGCGCAATCCTACGCCAACGACATCGTCCCCCGCGCCCGCGGCGACAGCGCCGCCATCACCGCCCAGGCGAACGGCGCCAAAACCGCCGCCGTCAGCCGCGCCAACGGCGAAGCCCAGCGCTTCCTCAGCGTCTTCGCCGCCTACAGCCAGGCCAAGGACGTCACGTTGAAAAGAATCTACATCGAAACAATGGAGGATGTCCTCGCCCACACCCCAACCATCGTGGTGGACGACAAGCTCCGCGGCCTCCTCCCCACCCTTCAGCTCGACAAATCCGCCCCCGACCAGGGAGCCGCGAAATGAGCCGCTATCTGGTCGCCTCTTTCGCCGGACTCCTGCTCGTGCTGGTCGTCCTCAACCTCAGCTTCTTCACCGTCAGCCAGACGGAAACCGTGCTCATCACCCAGCTCGGCGAACCCCGCCAGGTCATCACAACCCCAGGCCTGCACCTCAAACTCCCGCTCATCCAAACCGCCAACCCGTTCGACAAGCGCCTGCTCGATTACGAAGCCCCGCAGGAGGAAGTCATCCTGGGCGACCAGCGCCGCCTCATCGTGGACAGTTTTACGAGATACCTGATCGTCAACCCGCTGCAGTATTATCAGTCAGTGGGGCCGACTGAAGACGGCATCCGCGCGCGGCTGAATTCCGTCGTCACCTCCAGCCTGCGCCGCGTGCTCGGCAATGAATCGCTGCTGGACGTCCTCTCCAACCAGCGCCAGCGGATCATGACCGCCATCAAGAGCCAGGTGAACGACGAGATGAAGAACTTCGGTGTCCAGATCGTGGACGTCCGCATCCGCCGCGCGGACCTGCCCGAAGAAAACACCGAAGCCATCCTCCAGCGCATGCAGTCCGAACGCAAACGCGTCGCCGCCCAGGCCCGCGCCGAAGGCGCCGAAGCCTCCGCGCGCATCCGCGCGGACGCGGACCGCCAGAAAACCGTCCTCATCGCCCAGGCCCGCGCGGACGCGGACCGCCTGCGCGGCGAAGGCGAAGCCCAAGCCATCGCCATCTACGCCGCCGCCTTCCAGAAGGACCCCAAATTCTTCGCCACCTGGCGAACCTTGCAGGCCTACAGAGACGCTTTCGCCACCGGCAAATCGCGCCTCGTGCTCAGCCCGCAGGATGATTTCCTCAAGCTCATGCAAGGCGCGCCAAGCCAGTAAGGAAGGCCTTCTTTTTTGAAAAAAAAGAAACAAAAAACTTTTGCCAGTGCTGTCGCCGACCCCCGGGAAAAAC
>CAZZYR010000334.1:0-3316 GCA_964658235.1 uncultured Acetobacteraceae bacterium
TCGTTTGACGATCGTGGGGGGCGGGTATGTGGGGCTGGAGGTGGCGGCCGTGGCGATAAGCGCCGGCATGAAAGTCCGCGTGCTGGAAGGCGCGCCCCGCGTGCTGGCGCGGGTGACGGCGCCGGCGATGTCCGCCTTTTACACGCGCGTCCACAGTGACGAGGGTGTGGAGATTCACACCGATGTGCTGGTGAACGGCTTCCTGCCCGGCCCGGACGGCAACACGGTGGGCGGCGTGGTGTGCGGCGAGGGCGCGCCGCATCCGGCCGATGTGGTAATCGTCGGCATAGGGCTGGTGCCGAACACGCAACTTGCGGAGGAGGCTGGCCTGGTTGTGGATGGCGGCATTCTGGTGGACGCGGCATCGCGAACCGCCGATCCGCATATCTATGCCATCGGGGACTGCGCCGTGCATGCGCATCACGGTTTCCTGCAGCGGCGGGTGCGTATCGAGTCAGTGCCGAACGCAATCGAGCAGGGCCGTGCGGCGGCGGCTTCGATCATGGATCAGGCGCTGCCGGAGGCAGCCCCGCCGTGGTTCTGGTCCGACCAGTACGAGCTGAAACTGCAGATGGTGGGGCTGTCCGAAGGCTACGACACAGTCGCGCTGCGCGGGTCGCAGGAAGCCGCGTCCTTCAGCGCATTTTATCTCAGGGACGGCCAGGTGATCGCGGCGGACTCAGTGAACCGGGCCGCGGATTTCATGATGGCGAAGCGGCTGGTGGCGGCGCATTGCCGGGCTTCCGCGACTGCGCTTTCCGATGAGTCCGTGGCCTTGAAATCCCTGTTGCCGGGGGTGGCGGCAGCCGCCGGCTGAGCATGCCTGCCAAACGGCCAGAGGCGTTGTTCAGATACAAAAACACGGGCGGATTTGCATCCGCCCGTGGTCCTTGTTTCTCCCGAGCTTACTGGAAGGGGTAGTAGCGGAAGCTGAGCAGGACGATGTTCTCGTCCGTGTTCGGCGTGCGGCCGACGCCCTGGAAGACGGCGCGGTGGGTATAAGAGTACTGCGCGCCGACCTGCATGGTGCCCCAGGCACCCTTTTCGAACTTGTAGTAGCCGCCGACGGTCCCCTGGACGATGCCGGACGTGTTCGCGGTGCAGGGCGAGGTGGAAAGCTCCACTTCGCAGCCCAGGTTGTTGTAGGCCGGGTTGCCATAGCCGTAAGCGGTCAGGACGCCACCGGTCTTGTTGAGCGCGTTGAAGTAGCTCCGGTGGACCTGCTCCGTGCCGAGATAGGTGTAGAGATCGATCAGCGGATCCGGATGAGCGATCAGCCCGACCAGGGCAGTGTATTCGTGCAGCGGAGCGGGTTTGCCGTCCGAGCCGATTGTGGCATCCGGCAGCTGGCTTGTGCCGTAACGGCCGATGCCGGTGCCGACGATGCCGCTGGCCTGGAAGTCCAGCAGCTTGGGGATGACGTGGACGAGAACTGCACCGCCGCCGCCGCCGGCAAAGGTGGTGTTGCTCTTGCCCGTGCCCAGGAAACTCTGGCGATCATGGAAGACGCGGCCGAGGCCGAAGCCTTCCAAGTGGACCAGCGGATAGTCGGCCACGACCTTCGCGATCACGTCCGGGGCGATGTCATCGGAGAAGTTGCCGGGCGCGGTGGCGGCCGTGGTGGTGCAGACTGACGTGGACTTGCCGGCCACTGTCGTGGTGGTGACCGCGGTGCAGGCGTTCACCACGCCGTTGCTGCCCGTGGCATCGATGCCGATGCCGGGATTGCTGACGTTGACGGTGCCGAAGGATGCGGGGACCGAGGTGTTTGTATAGACCGTCTGCGGGTTTTCAGCGGACAGCGCGAACCAGTAGTGGTTATTGTCGAAGCTCTTGGCCACGCGGATCTGCGGCTGGCGGGTGTAGTTGAAGCCGGGGACGTAGCCTGCATCGATGGTGATCGGCAGGTTGATCTGGGACGGCGTCAGGCCGGTCTTGGTCATGGTCAGCAGGGACCAGGTCTGGCCGCCGAGCAGCTCATAGCCGAGGTCCGTGCGGTCATACATCGCATAGCCCTCACGCAAGCGGGGCACGAAGCTGTTGGACTGGTTGGAGTTGGACGTGGGCGAAGCGCCTTGGAAGTCCACCGCGAAGAAGGCGGTCAACTTGGTGTTCTCGTCCGGATGCGCGGTGGCGGCCACGCTGGCGCGGCTTGCGCGCGCTGTCTCACGGAATTCGCTCTCGTGATAGAGCGGGCTGTTGCGGAAGGGGATGCCGGTGTTGAAGTTGGACGTGATGTCCGTGACCTCGTTGCGGGACCGGTAGATCGTCGAAGCGTCAATGAAGCCGCCGAGTTGGACGTCCACGGCGCCGACGCGGAACGTGCCTAGAGGCAGCTTGGGCGGCGGCGGCTCTGCACGGGCCAGCACCACGGATCCAGCGGCGGAGCCAGGCGAGGCAGGCACTAGCGCGTAGCCGGCCGGGATTTGCGGCATGATGGGGGCAGCCTGGGAGACCGGCGGCGGCGGCACATAAGCCGGCGCGCGGGCAGCCCGCAGTTCCCGGTTGCGCTCGGCCAGGTCCGACTTCATGCGGCGCAGCTCAGTCTGGAGAGCCTGGATCTGTTTTTCGATTGAGCCGAGGCGGCCGTCGGCATCCTGGGCGAAGGCACCAGTGGTGGTTGCGGTCAGAGTGAGCGCGGTCGCAAGCAGCAGGGCCGGGCGAAGGCGGGGTGACATAACTGGTCTCCGGATTAGATCTTTGGCCATGGCGCGGGTCATGGCGAACTCATCCTATTTGAGTTTCACGAGGGCGTTATGATGTTTCTGTGTCATAGACGGCATCTACCGCGGACTGTGGCGCCAAAACAACAGCCCGCCAACTCAGCAACAGCTCTACCAACCTGATATGATATAGTCACCTGGGTAAATAGGTCGATCGTTGCCGCTTCTCCCAGATCCTATTCGCTATCCAGGCGTCATCTGCGCGCATTCCACGGATAGTTCGTATTCAGTCAACAGCGCTGCCGTTTCGATGCCGGCGTTGTTGACCAGCAGGCCCAGGCCGCTGGCGTGCCGCACCGCTTCGGCCACCCCGCGGCGCCATTTGGCTTCATCCGTTACGTCATGCCGCATGAACAGCGCGCGGCCGCCGGCTTCCAGGATGTCCGTGAGAATATCATGGCGCGCCGGCCTGGGAGAGCGCTTCGGCGACAGCGGCAGCGGTGACCGAGGCGGTTTGCCGTCCAGCTTGAATAGGTTTGTGATGTTGGGCATTTGCCGTTTTCTCCTAGCAGAGGAGCAGTTCTTTTTCAAAAGCCAAAAACTTTCATCCGGTAAGTTCGCGACAGCACTGAGAAAGGTTTTTGCTTCTTTTT